>NZ_JBHTRF010000090.1:0-33342 GCF_042796115.1 Kitasatospora sp. NPDC056446
TAGTTGCGCTCGCGTCACGCAACATGGTCTACCGGATCAGGGCCTGCCCACGCAGGCGAATCACGCAAATTGATCACAACCAAATACGGGCCCTAATCGCCAGGATCGGGCCCGGTGTAAGCCGGTGACCGAAAGATGCGCGGGAACGCGCGGGGACCCAGGCGCCGGTCGAGCCAGCCGGTCAGGCCGGACAGGTCCCCGCCGATCATCGCGGCGACTACGAGCCCGTGCAACGCGGCCGTGTCGGCCCCGCCCGTCTCGGTGAGGAAGCGCTGGTACCGTGCCCCGACTCCGTGTTCGTAAGCGGCCATCGCCAGGTGGAAACGGGTGGCGCCACCGGGCTCGGCGTGGTCGACGTCGGACGGCTCCAGACGGCCGGTGGTGTCGCGGAACGCGATCCGATCGGGCGGGGCGATCCGCCCGGCCAGGCCGAGGCGGTCGGCCACCGCGGCGGCGATCGCCCGCGCCTCCCGGTCGGTGGCTCCCTCCATCACGACCCCCAGATTCCGGGTCGAGACGGCGCCGTCCTCGTCCCTCGCCGAGTAGGTCCGCCCGTGCGCGTCGCGCCGGTTGATCCCGTAGCGGCTGCGGACCACCTGCCCGTTCCGGAGCCGGTACTCCCGGAACGAACCCCAGTGCAGGCAGTCGTGTGCGTAGGACCTGAGCAGGTCCAGCGCCACCAGTTCGGGCGGCGCCGGCCGGGGATCGCTCAGCCGCCCGTACCGCGTGACCACCGATGCCAACTGCACGTGCCGGTAGCCCTGGTTCGGGTGGTGGAACCCGCCGAACGCATCGGGCCGGGTCGAGCGCACGCCGACCCATACCCGGTCGATCGGCAGCAGCTGGTTCAGTCCCAGCTCCCGGTAGCGGTCGGCCAGCAGGGCCGCCCCCTGGCGGAACACCTCCCGTGCCGGCTCGTCCGCCCAGGTGTCCAGCACCCAGTGCAGCAGTGAGAACGTGATGTGCGGGTGCGCCCGGTCGAGCGCGGCCGTCGCCCGCCGCGCGGCCAGCAGGTGCACCAGTTCGGCGCGCTCGGCCGGGTCGCCGGCCACGTGCTCGTTCGGCCCCAGGCACGAGGGCGTGAGCGAGCGACCGAGGGTCAGGACCGCTGACGGGCGATCAGTTGCCGGTGCGAGTCCTGAACTCCCTCGGGGAGATCGTCCGGTGTGAACCATCGAGCCTCCAGGATCTCGAACGAGGCCGCCTCGATCCGTCCGCTGACGAACAGGGCCTCGTACGCGACTTCGACGCGCAGCTTGTAGCCGCTCTTCAGGTGCGCCAGCTCGCACACCTTCACCGTGAGCCCGGTCTCCTCCCGGACCTCACGCACGATCGTGTCTTCGAAGCTCTCGCCCTTGTTCGCGTAGCCGGTCGGCAGCCCCCACTGCCGCCCCTCCGGCCACAGCCGGTGCCTGAGCAGGAGGACCCGGCCGTCCCGGTCCCGGACGATGCCCGTCACCCCGACCATGAACTTCGAGTGCCACAACCACAGGACCCGCCACTGCATCGGCCCCCGGATGATCCGCCAGAGCTTCGCGGCAATCTTCTTCATGGGTTTCGCCCTTCGTCGGCGGCCGTTCCCGCGCGCCGTCCGCGCGCTCGGCCCACGATCCCGCACCTCACGCCGATGGAAACAAATCCCGTGATTGTCCGATGAATTGAGGTGTCGTCAGTTCTCGGACCAGCACGGGGCTTTCGGTGCGGCCCGGGGCCCCTCACCGCGGTAACCACACCCGGCCCCCTTTCAGCCGGATCTCGCGGAATCGGCTCCAGGCTAGGGGCATTCGGGATATACACTCAACGATATTCCCGATGTCGACTAAAGATCTTGCGACATCCCTCGATACCGGTCGGCCCACTCCCCCAGTTCGACCCGGGCCTCCTCACCCCAAAGCGAATATCCCTCAAAGGTCAGGAACTCGTCCAGATACTCTTGGACGTCCCGTGGATCACGGAAGACGAGGGCGCCCGTGGAGACCTCGACGGTGGCCAGGGATTCGTCATAGACGGTGAAGACGTTCAGTGGCGCCCACGGCATGTGACCGGCCATCGGAATGACCCCCAGCCGCACGTTGGGCAGCCGGGAGACGGAGGCCAGCCTGTCGATCTGCATCGCCATGGCTTGCGCCGGAAGAAGGGGCCAACGACACGCCTGCTCGGTCAGGATGAAGGTGAAGTGCTTGGCCGGCTCGAAGAGGACAGCCTGCCGTTCGAGCTTCTTGGCGATAGTCTTCGAGTGGTCACCGGGAAATGGCGCGAGGCTGGCCCGGATGTACTCAGGCGTCGCGAGCAGCCCGGTGATCATCGTCGGCAGGAAGTACCGGAACCGGCTCGTACCGGACTCAAGCGTCGCCAGCTCGACCTGCTTCCGGTCAAGGCCCTTTCTTCGCAGAGCCCTCGCATCCTGCCACTCGGTATTGGCGATGCGGGCGAGCGCCCTCACGTGCGCGATGAGGTCCGCCGGCGCGTCCAGCGCCCGCAGGATCAGTTCGACGTCGACAAGCGACGGGGTGACCCTGCCGGTCTCGATCTTGGAGATCTTGGACTGCGACATACTGACACGCCGAGCGAGCTGGACCCCGGAGAGTCCAGCCCGCTTGCGAAGCTCTTGAAGAATTGCCGCCAGGTCCGAGTTCGATTGTCCTAGCTCTTGCGGATCAAGCGCCAATGCCCTTCACATACTCCTCGAAAGGCACCGACCCGGCGATTGCGATGCGCTGGTACTCGATGAACGGGCCGATGTCGCCCTCGAACACGGTGCGGTCGATCTGGGTTCCGTCGGGGAGATAGTTCATGAGCACTACCTCCTTCTTGTCGAACATCCAGTAGTCGGTGACGCCGGCCAGCGGATTGGGGCGGTCCGTGACGTCCATGATCCGCACATCTTCTCCGGCCCGGGCATGCGGCAGGTAGTACATGAACTCGTAGCGAAGGTACTCGGAGAACGGTCGCGTGACGATGTGCACGCGTCCCTTGACCTTACCCTCCCGCCGCACCCGCTTGAGGTCGTCCGTGTACTCGTTGGAGTGCGTCTGCGGGTCGATCCGTTCGCCCGCCCGGAAGGCCCGCAGCTCCGCCGCCTCTTGCGGCACGTTGTAGGCCGGAAGAGTCTCAAGACGCCATGCTTCCGTCTCGAACCCTCGGAACCTGGCCTGCCAGGCATCACCGTCCAAGGACACGAACGGCCTCCAGGAGCACGCTCTCGGGGATCTCCACCAGCCCTTCACCGCTGGGCGGCGTGAAGGCGTCGGACACGTACCCCTGAACCACGAGCGTCCCCCGCTCGGTGCGGTAGACGTTGGGGCAGTCGTTCTGGCTGCACTCCCCCGAACCGCTGCCGCCACCCGTGTTGGTCAGCCGCGTGAGACCCGACCTGTCGTCCATCTCGACCCCCTGGAATGTGCGGCCCCGTCAGACCGCCCGGCCATGACGCTAGAGAGCCGACCGGTGCATGTCTATGACGGGAGGGACGTATTCCCGTGTTGGAATAAGGATCATGGTCGGGAGGCCCACCCGGCCCGCCCCGACCCATCCGACATGACCCCGCACCAGAACCCCCGCACGCACGGGAAGTCGGACCCGCCGACTTCCCGTGCGCCGGGGGCCCGGGTGGGCGGTGGGGGTCGTGCATCCGGGTGAGGCGGGGACCGCGCGGGTGTCTAGGGCGGGTCATGCGGTTGCGGAGGGTGGCCGGGTGTCGTGGCACCCGAGCCGGGCCCGCGCGGGGTGTCCCGGCCGCGCCGGTGAAGGCGCAGGTGCGGCACGGCCCGCGGTCGCCGGCCGTGGTGCCGGGACGGGCGCGGACCGGGCGGCCCGGCGTGGGCCGGACGGGGCGCGGCCCGTTGACGGCCGTGCCGCGCCCGCTTACAACGGAGCTCAGACCCCGGACACGGCGCGCCGTCCCCCGGCGCGGCACCAGGGCACCCGAGAGATCCTGAGGAGCAACGCCATGGCTCCAGACGAGCGCCGCTGCCCGGTGCTGGACATGACCGCCCGCGACCTGCACCGGCAGAACGCGCAGCTGCGCGCCGCCGGGCCCGCCGTGCGGGTCGAACTCCCCGACGGCATCATCGCCTGGTCCGTGACCCGCAGCTCGGTGATCCGCGCCCTGGCCGGCGACCCTCGGGTCTCCCGCGACCCGTACAAGCACTGGCCGGGCCTGGCCGAGGTGCCCGAGGGCTGGCCGATGGGGCCGATCGCGTTCCAGCAGAACTTCTTCAACCGCTACGGCGACGAGCACCGCTCGGCCCGGCGCCGGATGACGCCCTCGTTCTCGCCCCGCCGAGTGTCCGCGCTGCGGCCCGGGATCGAGGCGACGACCGCCGCGCTGGTCGGCGCGTTCGAGGCACTGGGCCCCGGCGAGGCCGTGGACGTGCGCCGGGCCCTGTCGCTCCCGCTGACCATGACGGTGATCTGCGACCTCTTCGGCGTACCGGCCGTCATGCGGCCGAAGATCGGCACGGCGATGGACACCCTGCTGACGACGACCGCGACCACCGCTCAGATGACGCTCGCGCGGGCCGAGATCAACGTGGTGCTGGCCGACCTGCTGGAGCTCAAGCGCCGCGACCCCGGGCCCGACCTGGCCAGCGACGTGGCCGCCGTCGGCACCGGCGGCGACAGCGCCCGCGAGGAGGAGTCCCGCGACACGCTGTTCCTGATGCTCGGCGCCGGGTACGAGACCGCGGTCAACCTCATCACCAGCGCCGTCCAGGCGCTCCTCGCCCACCCCGGCCACCTGGCCCGGGTCCGCGAGGGCGCCCTCGGCTGGGAGGACGTCGTCGAGGAGACCCTGCGCCACGAGAGCCCGGTGATGCACCTCCCGCTGCGCTACCCGCTGGAGGACATCGACCTGGGCGAGGGCGTGGTCCTCCGCCGGGGCGAGCCGGTCCTGCTCGGCTTCGGCGCGGCCGGCCGGGACCCGGAGGTCCACCCGGACCGCCCGGACGACTTCGACCCGACGCGCCCCGACAAGGAGCACCTGTCCTTCGGCTACGGCCCGCACTTCTGCCTGGGCGCGCCGCTGGCCCGGCTGGAGGCCGAGGTGGCCCTGGCCGGCCTCTTCGGCGCCTACCCGGGCGCCGTCCCGGACCCGTCCAGGCCGGCGCCGCAGCGGCTGGAGTCCGTCATCGTCAACGGCCCGTCCGAGCTCTGGATCGTCCCGGCGCCCTGAGAGCGAGGTGCCCGCCCCGGCGCCCTGAGAGCGAGGCACCCTGAGCGAGGTGCCCTGAGGCAGACGCCCGCCCCGGCGCCCGCCTGAGCAGGCGCCGGGACGGTTGCCCTGCACGCAGGTTGACGGTGCGTCAGATCGGGCGGACGCCCGGGTTGCCGGCCTCGGTGACGAAGGACGCGGCGGTGGACAGGGTGCCGCCGGGGCGGGTGATGTGGGAGACGACGCGGTAGTCGGCGCGGGCCTGGTGGCGGTCCAGGGCGACCACGGTGTAGCCGCGGCGCCCGTCGTAGAACTTCATGTGCGGGTTGGCCGCCGTCAGGGTGGCCCAGTTGGACGGCTTCTGCTCGCCGTCGCCGTCGCTGCTGATCGAGGTGCCGACGAACTCCACACCCACCGTACGGGAGTTCGGGTCGGCGAAGTCCCGCTTGACGTCCAGCGCGTAGGCCACGTGCACGTCGCCGGTGAGCAGCACCAGGTTCTTCACGCCGGCCTGCTCGACGGTCTTGAGGAAGCGTTCGCGGGCGGCCGGGTAGCCGTCCCAGGCGTCCATGGAGAGCTTGGAGCGCTCGGCGGTGGTGTTCTTGCGGCGGGAGAAGACGACCTGCTGGGGCACGACGTTCCAGGTGGCCGTGGAGCGGCGCAGGCCCTCGGCGAACCAGCGTTCCTGGGTGGCGCCCATCAGGGTGCGCGCCGGGTTGTCGGACTCGGGGGTGGGGTACTGCCAGCCGTCGCCGTTGGCCTGGTCGTCCCGGTACTGGCGGGTGTCGAGGATGTCGAACTGGGCCAACTGCCCGTAGTGGACGCGGCGGTAGAGGGTGAGGTCGGTGCCGCGCGGCTGGGGCATGCGCAGCGGCTGGTTCTCCCAGTAGGCGCGGTAGGCGGCGGCGCGGCGGGCGACGAAGGGCGCCGGGTCCTGGTTCTTCTCCGGGATGCCGGCGGCGTAGTTGTTCTCGACCTCGTGGTCGTCCCAGGTGACGAACCAGGGGTGGGCGGCGTGGGCGGCCTGGAGGTCGGGGTCGTTCTTGTAGAGGGAGTAGCGCAGCCGGTAGTCCTCGAGGGTGGTGGTCTCGTGGTCGAGGGCGGCGGGCAGGGTGCGGTCGGTGTACTTGCGGTCGCCGCCGGCGGCGTCGATTCCGTACTCGTAGATGTAGTCGCCGACGTGGAAGACGGCGTCGACGTCCTCGTTGGCGAGGTGGCGGTAGGCGGTGAAGTAGCCGTCCTCGTAGGCCTGGCAGGAGACGAAGGCGAAGCGGGTGCGGTCGGTGCGGCGGCCGCGCGGCGGCAGGGTGCGGGTGCGGCCGACGGGGCTGGTCCAGGGGCCGACGGTGAAGCGGTACCAGTAGACGCGGCCGGCGTCGAGGCCGTCGGCGTCCACGTGCACGGCGTAGTTGAACTCGGCGTGGGCGCGGGTGCTGCCGCGCCGTTCGACGTGGCGGAACCGCTCGTCGCGGGCGATCTCCCAGCCGACGCGCACCGAGCCGGCGGGCGGCAGCCCGGCGCCGGGTTCCAGTGGGCGCGGGGCCAGGCGGGTCCACAGGACGACGGCGTCGGGTGTCGGGTCGCCGGAGGCGACGCCGAGGGTGAAGGGGTCGCCGCCGAGGGCGCGGGGGGCGAGTTCGGCGTCGGCGGCGTGCGCGGAGGGCAGGTTGACGCCGAAGGCGAGCGCGGCGGCGGCCGAGGTGACGGTGAGGAAGCGGCGGCGGTCCAGGCGGGCGGCGGCCTCGCGCAGCAGCCGGTCGGGGGTGGGGCGGTCGGCGGGGCTGGTCATGGGGCGGCTGCCTTTCGCTGCTCGGGGGGGTGTGCGAAGGGAATTGGACCGGGGCGCCCCGTACTGCGGTGGTCGGGATTCCGGCAGCCGAGTGATCATCTGATGGGAGACCCGTGAAGGTCCGGCAGACCGCCGTGAACCGGGAGGAACCGGGTGTTCCGGCCGCTTTCCGGCCGCCCATCCCCCGCTCTCGCTCCCCCGGCGGCCGTCCGCGCGGGCACGGCGGGCAGCCGCCCCGCCGGTACGGCCGCCCGGGCAATGGGGCGGTCAAGCCGCCGGGTTCAGCGCGACTGCCCGTTGCGTCGGCGGCGGCGGGCGACCAGCAGCAGGGCGCCGACGGCCCCGAGCACGGCGAGGAAGCCGGCGGCCTTCCAGCGGAGCCTGATGCCGTGGGCCGCTGGGGCCGGCGGGGCCGCGGCGGGCGGCGCGGATACGGCCTGCGGGGCCGGTGCCGCCGCTGGGGGGACGTCCGCCGCGGGGGGCTCGTCCGTTGCGGCAGGCTCGGGGGCCTGGGGCTCGGGGGCCTGGGGCTCCGGCTTCTCGATCACGAACGGCTCCGGACCGACGGTGGCGGGATCGGGCCCGAGGACGAGCTTGAGGGAAGGAGGGAAGGTATACACCGGAGCCTGCGGCTCCTCCGCGCCGAGGACACGAAGGGTGAAGCCCGCCTTCTCGCCCACGTCCAGGGACCGGGGCATCGCGCACCACTCGCCGTGGTTGTTGAACTCGCTGTCACCCTTGGGAGTGCAGTTGTCAGGCCGCTCGGACACGGTGCCGGCCAGGAACTGCAACCCCCCGCCGAACGCCATATTCACGCCGTGCGGGTGGAGGGGATCGTCCACGAATGGATCCGGGCCGAGGTTCTTGAAGGTGACGGTGAGGTCGCCGGTGGGGTTGTCCGGCGCGGTCGGGTGCCAGGACGCCTCCACCGTGAGGTCGGCCGTTCCGCTGGCCACCCGGAAGGTCTGGACGGGACCGAGATGCTCCTGCTTGACCCCATCGATCCGGTCCAGTTCGAGGGGATGGCCCGTGCCCTGCTGGAACCGGTGGCCACTGCGCCAGTTGACGGCCTCCGCGCTTTCCTTCGCGTCGACGGTGATCCTCGCCCAGGCGGAATCGGCGGCAGCAGTGGTGTTCAGGACGAACGGGCTGACGGCGTAGACCTCGTCGCTCTCCACGGACCGGTCGAATGTGCAGATGGCGTGCCGGGCGGCGCGGCGGCCCTCGGCGGGAGGTGCGCCTTCCGGGAACGTGGCGTACTCGCAGTTGGAGAACGTCTCGGCCGGGGCCAGTCCCTCGGCGGCGGTGAACGTGAGGACCACCTTCGGGGCCGGGGCGTTGCCGGAGTTCCGGAAGGCGGGCCCGACCGTGAGCGCGTCCCCGGGCTTGGCCGTCGCCGGAGCGATCTCGGCGAGTTGCAGGGCCGGACCGTAGTCGACGGCCGTCACGGCGACGTCCCTGGTCACCGGGGCGAGGCCGTCGGCGGAGGCGGTGATGTGCAGGGTGTGAGGGTTGAACACGAACTGGTTGTCGAACAGCAGGCCCAGGGACCGGGTGACCGGCCCGTTGCCGTCTCCCAGCGGGAGCGTCCAGCTGAAGGGGCTCTCGTTGCCGCCCTTCTGACCGAGGCCCGGCGCCGTGAGCTTCGCGCTCCGGTCCCCGGTGTCGACAGTGATCCGGACCTCCTTGACCGCGCCGCCGCTTCGGCCCGCCTCGACGCGCAGGAGGTCCTGGCGCTTCTGGTACTGCAGGGAGTACTTGGGCGTGGCGTTGACCTCGGACGGTACGTCCAGGACCAACGCGCCCGCGTCTGCGGCGTGGGCGGGGCCGGCGGCCGGGGCGGCGGTGACGAGCAGGCCGGCCACGGCGGCCAGAACGACGGCGAGCAGCCGGGCGCGCGGGCGGGTGGTGAGCCCCGCCCGCGACGGTCCTCTGTAAAGGAACATGATGTGATGATCACAGAGGACCGGTGAGGCGGGCAGACCGGAAGCCCGTCACTGTTCCAGGACTGTGACACACCGTCCGGGCGCCCGGGCCCGACGCGCGCCTACAGCTTCGCCGCCGAGAAGGTGTCGCATTGGGCGAGGTCGCCGCCGCGGTAGCCGGTGGTGAACCAGGCCTTGCGCTGGTCGGCGGAACCGTGGGTCCACGCCTCCGGGTTGATCCGCCCGGTGGCCTGCTGCTGGATGCGGTCGTCGCCGACGGCCGCGGCCGCGTCCAGGCCCTGGGCGATGTCCTGGTCGGTGAGGGAGGCGATCAGCGGGCGCCCGGTGGAGGGCTGCGGGGTGGTGGTGGCGTGGTGCGCCCACACCCCGGCGTAGCAGTCGGCCTGGAGTTCCAGGCGCACCGCGGCGCTGCTCGCGCCCTGGCGGTCGTTGCCGACCTTCTGCATGGCGCCGGTCAGGGTCTGGATGTGGTGGCCGTACTCGTGGGCGACGACGTAGGACTCGGCGAACGGGCCGCCCTTGGCGCCGAAGCGGGCGGAGAGCTCGTTGAAGAAGCCGAGGTCGAAGTAGGCCTTCTTGTCGCCGGGGCAGTAGAACGGGCCCACCGCCGAGGTCGCCGGCCCGCAGGCGGTGGAGACCTGGCCGGTGAACAGCACCGTCTCGGCGTTCTTGTACGGGATGTTGGTGCGGCGCGGCAGTTCGGTGCGCCAGAACTCCTGGAGGCTGTTGGTGACCGCCACGATCCGGCAGTCCTGGCGCTTGTTGGCGTCGGCGCCGGTCTTGCAGGCCTGCTGTGCCTCGCCGGCGGTGCGCACGCCGTTGGCGGGGGCGGAGCCGCTGCCGGAGGACAGGCCGAGCATCTGCGGGTCGACGCCGAGGACGATCGCGAACAGCACCGCGATCAGGCCCACGGCCCCGCCGCCGATGGCGACCTTGCCGCCCGGGATGCCGCGCCGGTCGTCCACCTGCGAGGTGTCGAGGTCGCCCTGGTCGTCGAACTGCATGCCCCTGCCTGCCCGCTTCTGTCGCGTTCCGTCCCGCTGGTGACGGTCTGTACCGTCGCGGCCCGCCCAGCCTACGGGCAGCGGCCCCCGGCGCCCGGCAGCGGGGGCCGGGGGCGCGGGCGGGGCCGGGGGCCGGGGCGGGCCCGGGGCTCAGGCGGGGGCCGGGGCGCCGACGACGCGCAGCAGCTCCAGCCGGGAGGCGGACTCGCTGCCGGGGGCGGCGGTGTGCACGAGCAGCAGCTGGTCCTCGCCGCCGGCGGCCAGCACCTCGCACTCCAGGTCCAGCTCCCCCACCACCGGGTGCAGCACCCGCTTGCGGCCGCTGCGCCTCCGGGCGACCTCGTGGAGCTCCCAGTAGCGGGTGAACTCCTCCCCGGTGGCGAGGAGTTCGGCCAGCAGGTCGGCGGCCCGCCGGTCGCCGGGGCGGGCGGTGCGGGCGGCCCGCAGGGCGGCGACGTGGGCGCGGGCGAGGCCGTCGTGGTCCTCGGGCGGGAACAGGGCCCGGGTGCGGGGTTCGGTGAACCAGCGCAGCAGCAGGTTGCGCCGCTCGGGGGCGAGGGCGCTGACGTCGCCGAAGACGGCGGCGGAGACCGGGTTCTGGGCGAGGACGTCGCCGAGGTCGGAGACGACCTGGGCGGGCGTGTCGTGCAGGCGGTCCAGGATGAGCAGCAGGCCGGGGCGCACGTGTCCGAGCGGGCCGTGGCGGCGCGGGGGTTCGTGCCCGGCGAGGCGGAACAGGTGGTCGCGTTCGTCCTCGCTGAGCCGCAGCGTCCTGGCGAGGGAGGCGAGCAGTTGCGGTGAGGGCTGCGGGCCGCGGCGCTGTTCCAGGCGCGCGTAGTAGTCGACGGACAGTCCGGCGACCTGTGCGACCTCCTCGCGGCGCAGCCCGGGGGTGCGCCGCCGGGCGCCCGGTGGCAGTCCCAGGTCGGCGGGGGCGAGCCGGGCCCGGGTGCGGGTGAGGAAGTCGGCCAGTGCCGCTCGGTCGATCATGCCCCCCAGCATGGCGTCCGGGGGCGGGCCGTAGCCAGGGATTGCGGGTCCCGGGCTTCCGGGTGGCCGACGGCGGACGGCGGACGGCGGACGGCGGACGGCGGGTGGCGGGTGGCGGCCGGCCGGGGCGTCAAGTGCCGGTCCCGTTCTCCGCTCTTGTGGGTGAATGGGCCCGGCCGGGAGACCCGCCGGCACGAGGTGATGCGACAGGGTGGCGTGTACTCGACCGATTCGGCTGTCCGACGGCAGCGGCGCACCCACCCCCCGGAGGTCCCCATGAGCGCGGAGGTCACGTACGAGGATCTGGCCACCCTGATCAAGACCCGGGCGGGTGTCCAGGTCAGTGTCGACGAACTCGCGGAGCCCGGTCGCATGTTCCTCGACCTCGGTGTGGACTCGCTGGGCGCGCTGGGTGTCCTCGCGGACCTGGAGAACCGCTACGGCGTCTCGATCGACAGCGCCGACCTGCTGGGCCTGCCGGTGGCCGAGTTCCTGCGGGCCGTCAACGCCGCGGTGGAGTCCGGCGCCTGAGCTCCCCCGGCCCGGGGTCCCGCCCCCCGGGCCCGGCCCGGCCCGCCCCGGGGGCCCAGCCAGGGATCGGCGGTCCCTGGTTCGGGAGGTCTCTGCCGCGCCGGGGGCGGCGCGGGCAGGGTGGTGGACGTCGGAGAACGACGGAGACTTCCCTGGAGGAGACGGACGATGGCGACGATCCTGGTGACGGGTGCGACCGGTTCGGTGGGCAGCCGGATGGTGCCGAGGCTGGCGCGGTGGGCCGGCGCGGAGGGCGCCTCGGTGCGGGTGCTGGTCCGGGACGCGGGCAAGGCGGCGGCACTGGCGGGGCCCGGCGTGGAGGTGGTGGTCGGCGACCTGTGCGTGGCGGCGGACCGGGCGCGGGCGCTGGACGGCGCGCGGTCGGTGCTGAACGTGGCGGCGGCGCTGCGCGGCGTGCCGGACGAGGCGGCGTGGGCGGTCAACCGGGACGCGGCGGTGGCGCTGGGCCGGGAGGCGGCCGAGGCGGGGGTGGAGCGCTTCGTCCACACCAGTACGAACCTGGTGTACGGGCGGGGGCTGGGGCGTCCGGCGGTGGAGGGCGACCGGCCGGCGCCGCACCCGGCGTGGGGGGTGTACGCGGCGTCCAAGGCGCAGGCGGAGGCGGGGCTGCGCGCACTGGGGGACGAACTGCCGCTGGTGGTGGCGCGGTTGGCGTTCGTGTACGGGGAGGGCGATCCGCACCTGGCGCAGTCGCTGGCCTGGGCCGCGCACTGGCCAGCGCACCAGCGGCTGGCCGTGGTGCACCACGCGGACGTGGCGCGGGCGCTGCGGCGGGCGCTGTCCGTGCCCGGGATCGAGGGGCGGACGTACAACATCGGCGACGACGCGCCGCTGACGGCCTGGGACCTGTACGCGCTCAACGGCTCCACCCACCCGGGCGGTTCGCCGGACGCGCCGTTCGACCCGTGGGAGGGCCAGATGTCGACGGCGGCGGCGCACCGGGACCTGGGGTGGCGCCCGCTGTACCCGTCGGCGTGGGCGGCGGCCGGCGCCGGGGCACTGTGAGGGGCGCTGCAACAGCCCGGCGAGGGGCCCGGTCCTCCCCGCGCGGGGAGGACCGGGCCTGCGGACTCAACCGACGGACTCAACCGGCGGACTCAACCGACCGTCTCAGCCGGCGGACCCGGCACCGGCACCGGGCCCGGGCTCCGGCGCCGGGGCGTACCCGGCCGGGCGGGTGGTGAAGGTGCCGCGGCCCTGGGTGCGTCCGCGCAGGCGGCCCGCGTAGCCGAACAGTTCGGCCAGCGGCACCAGCGCGCTGACCTGCGCGGTGCCGCCGTGCCCGGGCGCGGTGGCCCGGACGAGGCCGCGCCGGGCGGCGAGGTCGCCGAGGACGGCGCCGAGCGCGTCCTCGGGCGCGCTGACGCCCACCTCGACGACCGGTTCCAGCAGCCGCATCCGCGAGGCCCGCAGCGCCTCGCGCAGGCCGAGCCGGGCGGCGGTGCGGAAGGCGAGCTCGGAGGAGTCCTTGGGGTGGGTGGCCCCGTCGGTGAGGGTGACGGCGACGCCGGTGACCGGGTGGCCGCCCAGCGGCCCCTCGGCGAGGGCGTCGCGGCACCCGGCCTCCACGGCCTGCACGTACTCGCGCGGCACCCGCCCGCCGGTGACGGCGGAGGCGAACGCGAACTCCGCGTCGGCGCCCTCGGGCAGCGGCCGCACGTCGAGGACGAGGTGGGCGAACTGGCCTGCGCCGCCGTCCTGTTTGGCGTGCCGGTAGACGAATCCGCTGACGCCCTCGACCAGGGCCTCGCGCAGCGCGACGCTCGGGCGGCCGGTGACCGCCTCGACGCCGGTCTCGCGCCGGACCTTCTCCACCGCGACCTCCAGGTGCAGTTCGCCCAGGCCCGACAGGGTGCGCTGCCCGGTCTCCGGGTCGGTGGCCAGGCGCAGCGAGGGGTCCTCCTCGGCGAGGCGGGCGAGGGCGGCGGCGAGCTTGTCGGTGTCGGCGGCGCGGCGGGCCTCGACGGCGACGGTGACGACCGGTTCGGCGCTCACGGGTGCCTCCAGCAGGACGGGGTGGTCGGGGTCGCACAGGGTGGCGCCGACGCGGGCGGCCTTGGGGCCGATGACGGCGACGATGTCGCCGGCGCGGGCGTGGTCGGTCTCGGTGTGGCGGTCGGCCATGACGCGCAGGATGCGGGCGACGCGTTCGGTGCGGCCGGTGGCGGTGTCGAGCACGGTTGCTCCCTTGTGCAGGGTGCCCGCGTACAGGCGCAGGTAGGTGAGGCGGCCGGTGGGGGCCGCGACGACCTTGAACGCCAGTGCGGTCAGGGGCTGTTCGGGGTCGGCGGGGCGCTGCTGCGTTCCGTCGGCGGAGCGTACGGGCGGGACGTCGAGCGGGGAGGGCAGGTAGGCGACGGCGGCGTCCAGGAGGGGTTCGACGCCGCGGTTGCGGTAGGCGGAGCCGCACAGCACGACCACGGCCTCGCCGGTGCGGGTGAGTTCGCGCAGGGCGGTGGCGAGGGTGGCGGCGGTGACGGTGCCGTGGGTGCAGAACTCCTCCAGGGCTTGGGGATTGAGCTCAGCGATGGCTTCCTCCAGGGCGCGGCGGCGGGCGGCGGCTTCGGCGGCGAGGTGGGCGGGGACGGGGCCGTCGTCGGCGGGGGTGCCGTCGTCGTGCCAGGTGCGGGCGCGCAGGTGCAGCAGGTCGACGACGCCGGTGAACGACTCCTCGGTGCCGATGGGGAGTTGGACGGCGAGCGGGCGCGGGTGCAGCCGTTCGCGGATGGAGGCGACGGCGGCGTCCAGGTCGGCGCCGGCGCGGTCGAGCTTGTTGACGAAGGCGATCCGGGGCACGCCGTGGCGTTCGGCCTGGCGCCACACGGACTCGCTCTGCGGTTCGACGCCGGCGACCGCGTCGAACACCGCGACGGCGCCGTCGAGCACGCGCAGCGAGCGTTCGACCTCGTCGGCGAAGTCGACGTGGCCGGGGGTGTCGATGAGGTTGATCCGGTGTCCGGCCCAGGCGCAGCTGACGGCGGCGGCGAAGATGGTGATGCCGCGGTCGCGTTCCTGGGGGTCGAAGTCGGTGACGGTGGTGCCGTCGTGGACTTCGCCGCGCTTGTGGGTGGTGCCGGTGAGGTAGAGGATCCGTTCGGTGACGGTGGTCTTGCCGGCGTCGACGTGGGCGAGGATGCCGAGGTTGCGGACGGCGGCGACGGGCGTGGTGCCGGTGGTCGCGGCGGCGGTGCGGGTGGTGGCGGTGGTGGTGTGGGTGCGCATGGCCCGGGTGCCTTTCGAGGCGGTGTCCTACGGGGTGGCGCGCGATTTGCGGTGCCGGCGGTCCGTCGGATCCGCTGCGGGAGGGCCCGTTGCGTGAGGCTGCCCCTGCGGAAGGCCCGCTGCGGGAAGGTCCGTTACGGGATCCGTTCCGGGGGCCGTTACGGGAGGGCGGGGCCCTGGTCCGGGACGGTGGCGGCACTGCTCCGGTGCCGGCCGCGCAGCGGGCACCGGGAGGACGGGGACACCAGGATCACCTCGTACCGCGACGCGGGAGAGGGGACGGCGGTGCTCTGCTTGGGCACGGCCGTTCCCCCCTCTCCTGGCGTCGTCGTCACGGTGGGCCGCGCGTCGGGGCGCGGCCGCGTGGCGAGTGTAGGGAAGGCGGGGCGGGTGGGGCGACGGGTTTTCCGGCCGCCGCCCCGACCCGGCCCGCCGGGCTACCGGGCTTCGAAGCGCAGCACCGGGCGCGACCAGCCGTCGTCGCGCACCCCGGCGTCGAGGGCGGCGCCGATGGCCCGTTCCTCGTAGCGGAAGTGGGACTCCATGATGGCGGCCAGGCCGTCGAGTTCACGCCCGACGGCTTCCGGATCGGCCGGGCCGGCTGCGGGCGGTGCGTCGCCGGGCGGGGCGGCGGCCTGTTCGGCGAGGTCGCGTACCCGGGTGAGGATGGCGGTGATGAATCCGTGGTCCTCGACGAGCTTGGCGACGGTCGGCGCCAAGTCGGGCCGTTCGCAAAGGAGTCGGGCGAACAGGCCGTCGTCCTCGCCCTGGTGGTGGTTGGTCAGTGCGGTGCAGAAGGCCAGGCAGTGGGCGAGGAGCGAGCCGTCGTCCGGGCGGGCGCCGAGGTTGGCGCGGACGTCGGCGAGGCGGCGGCGCAAGTCCTGGTGCGCGCGGGAGAGTTGAAGGCTGAGAGCGGCCGTACGGCCGTCGGTGGGGGAGGCCACGGGGGCGGTCCCTTCGGTTGTGCACCTCCATGCCTGACGCGGTCCGCCACCGGCACGCGATGCCGGCGCCATCCGATCATGTCGCCCGCCGCCCGGGCAAGCACCCCCGGCCCGTACCCGCACCCGTACCGGCACCCGTACCCGCCCCCGTATCCGTGGCGGGCGCGGCCCCGGCCGGTGCGCGCGGGCGTCCGAGCAGGATCCCGGCCACGACCAGTGCCAGCCCCGCCCCCTGCCGGGGCCCGAACGCGTCCCCGTCCAGCGCGGTGCCCAGCAGCACCCCGGTCAGCGGGTTGAGCAGCCCGAGCAGGCCCACCGTCCCGGCGGGCAGGTGGCGCAGCCCGGCGAACCAGCAGGTGAAGGCGAGGGCGGTGGCGATCAGGGCGGCGTAGCCGAAGGCGGGCAGGGCGGGGCCGTCCATGGCCGGGGGCGCGCCCTCGGCGGCGGCGGCGAGCGGCAGCAGGACCAGGCCGCCTGCGGTCAGCTGCCAGGAGGTGGCGGCCAGCGGGTCGGCGCCCTCGCGCCAGCGGGCGGCGAGCACGTAGCCGACGGAGGAGACGAGCATGGCGCCCGCCGAGGCGGCCAGGCCGGTCCAGCCGATGGCGCCGCCGGTGCCGAGCAGGGTCAGCGCGACCCCGGCCAGGCCGACCAGCGCGCCCGCCAGGTGGGCGCGGTGCGGGCGCGGGCCGGCCAGGGCCCAGGCGGTGAGCAGCATCGCGAGCGGGGAGGCGGCCATGACGGTGGCGGCGGCGCTGGTGGGCAGCAGTTGGGAGGCGAGGTAGAGCAGGACGAAGAAGACGGCGGTGTTGAGCAGGCCGAGCAGTGCGCTGCGCCACCACCAGGGGCCGTGCGGGCGGCGGCGGGCGAGGGCGAGGAGGAGGAGTCCGGCGGGCAGGGCGCGCAGGACGGCGCCCCACAGCGGGCGGTCGGCGGGCAGGTAGGCGTGGGTGATGTGGTAGTTGGCGCCCCAGGCGATCGGGGCGAGGGCGGTCGGCAGCACCCACCGGGCGTTGGCTTCCATGGAAGACAATATAGCTTCCTGGGAAGATACCGGGGGTAGGATGGCCCCATGGAGCACGCAGGGCAGGACCCGAAGCAGCCCGGGGACCACGTCACCCGGATCCAGGCCGCGTGGCGGCGCGAACGCCCCGACCTCGACGTCTCCCCGCTGGCCGTCATCGGCCGCCTGCACCGCCTCGCCGACCGTCTGACCGCCGAACTCGTCCTCGTCTACCAGCGCTACGGCCTCGGCGAGGGCGAGTTCGACGTGCTCGCCGCACTGCGCCGCGCGGGCGCCCCGTACGAGCGGGCCCCCGGCGAGCTGGCCGCGCACACCATGGTCACCACCGGCGCCATGACCAAGCGCATCGACCGCCTGGAGCGCTCCGGGCTGGTCACCCGCCGCCCCGCCGAGGACGACCGGCGCGCCCGCGTGGTCGCCCTCACCGACGCCGGGCTGCGCCTGATCGACGAGGCGTTCACCGCCCACATCCGCAACGAGCACCGCCTGCTCGCCCACCTGAGCCCCGAGGAAGCCGCCGCCCTGCGCACCCTGCTCGCCTCCTGGCAGCACCGGCTCGACGACGACCACCCGACCGGCGACCACCCCGCCGAAACAGACCCCGCCGCCGCGAACCCCGCCGACGGGCGCGGGGCCGTGAGAAGCTGACCCATGCCCAGCACACCGCCCCCGCCCGACCCCGCGCAGCCCTCCCCCGCACCACCGCCCGGCTGGGAGAACCCCGCCGTCCGGGCCGACCGGCGCCTGGTGGAGCTGCTCCAGGAACTGCGGGTGCTGCAGACCGGTGTGCAGATCGTCTTCGCCTTCCTGCTCGGCGTCGCCTTCACCCCGCGCTTCGCCCAACTCGGCGACGCCCAGCAGGACATCTACATCACCACCCTGCTGCTGACGGTGATCGCCGCGGCCGTCCTGGCCACCCCCGTCGCCCTGCACCGCGGCCTGTACCGCCACCCCGGCAAGGCCCGGATCGTCGACGTCTCCGCCCGCGTCGCCCAGATCGGCCTGCTGCTGCTCGCCTGCGCGCTGACCGGCGCCGTGCTGCTGGTGCTGGACGTCGTCCTCGGGGCAGCGGTGGCGGTGCCGATCACCTGCGCCGTCGCGCTGATCTTCGGCACGCTGTGGTTCGTCCTGCCCTGGACGGTACGCCGCGCCGCCACCCGCGACCAGGCCTGACCACCCGCACCGCAGCGGCGGCCGTCCGCTTCCGCCGCCCGCACCGCGGGGTGCGGGCGGCGGGACCGGGACCGGGCCTTGGGCCGGCTGCCGACGCCGGGGGCCGGGCCGGAAGGCGCGCCCTCGGCGACGCCTCCCCCACCCCCACCGAGCCCACCGGCGCCCCGGACCGCTTACCGTGCCGGTATGCACACCGACGACAGCCCCTGGGACGTCCTGCTGATCGGCGGCGCCTCCGGCCTGGGCAAGAGCCGCGCCGCCGCCCGACTCGCCGCCCGGCACGGGGCGTTCGTGGTGGAGTTCGACGACGTCGTCGCCGCCCTCCAGGCCGCCACCACCCCGGCCACCCACCCCGGCCTGCACCACTTCGCCGACACCGCCGCCGCCGACGCCGACACCGACGCCACCGCCGGCCCGCCCGGCGGCTCCCCGGAGGAGGCCATGGGCGCCGACCGCGTCCTGGAGCTCCAGATCGCCACCGCCCGCGCCCTGGACGACGCCCTGCTCGGCGTCGTCCGCAACCGGCTCACCGTGGACGTGCCCGCCATCGTCGAGGGCGACTACCTCACCCCGGACGCCGCCGCCCGCGCCGCCGCCGAGGCCGCCGCGCACAGACGGCGGGTACGGGCGGTCTTCCTCCACGAGGACGACCCCGCGCGGATCGCCGCCAACTACGCCGACCGCGAGCCCGAGGACGGCCCGCAGCCCGCCCGCGCCGCCGTCAGCGCCCGCTACTCCGCCTGGCTGGCCGCCGGGGCCGCCGCCCACGCCCTGCCCGTGGTCGACTGCCGCCCCTACGCCACCCTGCCCGAACGCCTCGCCGCCGCCCTGGCCTGAACCCCGCCCGGGCCCCGCCACCGCACCGGCGGGGCAGCGGCGGGACCCCGCGCAAGCGCCGCTACGCCGCCGGGGCGTCCTCGATGTCCGAGACCAGCTTGGTCGCCAGGTCGCTCTGCACCGCCAGCCGGGTGTGCCCGGCGTCCGGCCCGGTGCCCCAGGTCAGCGTCACGGTGGTGAACAGGTGCCCGGCGCCCGAGTCGTGGTAGCGCACCTCCCAGCGGGTCGGCACGTCCTGGGCGCGCAGCACCCCGTCGGCGTGGTTGGCCTCCTCCCAGGCCGCCAGGCGCTGGCGCAGGTCCTCCGTCAGGTAGTGGGCGCGCAGTTCGCTGCCCAGGTCGTCGGTGCCGTCGGAGACGGCGTCGATGTAGGCGCCGTAGAAGTCGGCGACCCGGTCCACCGCGGAGTCCGGGCTGCCGCCGCGGACGGCGGGGGCCGCTTCGGTGTCGCTCATGGGTGATCCCTTCGTCGGGGCCGGCGGCGCACGGCCGCCCGCCGGACTGTTTGACCCGAACGGGACAACGAGGGGCGGCCCGCCGGGGTTTCGGCCCCGGCGCCCCCAATCTCCGCCGACGGCAGGCCAGTTGCACGCCGTCGGCCCCCCTCTCCTACGTGTCGCGCCCGTCGTCGTAGGCGGAGCGCGCCCGCAGCACCTGCGGCATGTGGGACTCCGCCCACGCCTTGATCGACCGCATCAGCGGCAGCAGTTCCCGCCCCAGCCCGGTGAGCGCGTAGTCGACCCGGGAGGGGACGCCGCCGGTGACGGTGCGGGTGAGCAGGCCGTCGCGTTCCAGGGCGCGCAGGGTCTGGGTGAGCATCTTCTCGCTCACTCCGGCCAGGCGCCGGCGCAGGTCGCTGTAGCGCTGCGGGCCGTCGGCGAGGGCGTTGACGACCAGGCTCGTCCACTTGTCCCCGATCCGGTCGAGGAGTTGGCGGGCCGGGCACTCGGCGAGGTAGGCGTCGAAGCCGGCCGCCTCGGCGGCGCGGCGCTGGGCGGCGGTCGTGGTGGGAGCCACGGGCTCACTCTCCTTGCCGTGCGGTACGCACCTGCGGGTGCGTCCTTCCCCGTGGAGGGTAGCCGTCCTTAGCGTGGGAGGCGTCGCGAGCTGGACGTTTCCGAGGAGTGTGCGTGGTGCGTGCCGTGGTGGTACGGGAGTTCGGCGGTCCCGAGGTGCTGGAGCCGGTGCGGGTGGCGCTGCCGCGGCCGGGGCCCGGGCAGGTGCGGGTGCGGGTGGCGGCGGCCGGGGTCAACCCGGTGGACGCGGCCACCCGCTCCGGGGCGCTCGCCTCGGCCGGGCTGATGGCGCCCCGGGCGGTGACCGGCATCGGCTGGGAGCTGGCCGGAACGGTCGACGCCACCGGGCCCGGCACGACCGGGTTCGCGCCCGGACAGCGGGTGGCGGGCCTGCGCGACCGCCTGGACGCGGACCTCGGCGCGTACGCCGACTACGCCGTCCTGGACGCGGACGCCCTCGCCCCCGTCCCGGCGGGCGTCCCGTTCGCGGCCGCCGCCACCCTGCCGCTCAACGGCCTCACCGCCCTCCAGGCCCTTGACCTGCTGGACCTGCCCGCGGGCGCCACCGTCCTGGTCACCGGCGCGGCGGGCGCGGTCGGCGGCTTCACCGTCGAGCTCGCGGCCCTGCGCGGCCTGCGGGTGGTGGCCCTGGCGGGCGCCGGCGACGAGGAAGCGGTCCGCGCGCTGGGCGCCGAGTGGTTCGTCCCGCGCACGGCGCCCGACGTGGCGGCGGCCGTACGGGAGCTGGTCCCCGGCGGCGTCGACGGCGCGGTGGACGCCGCCCTGCTGGGCGTACGGGCGCTGGGCGCGGTGCGCGGACGCGGGGCGTTCGTGGTCCTCGCGGCCGGCAGCGCGCCGGTCGGGCTGCGCGGCATCCGCGTCGCCCATGTGTGGATCACCGCCGACGGCCCCGCCCTGGCCGGCCTGGCCGCCCTCGCCGGCGAGGGCCGCCTGACCCTGCGCGTCGCGGACACCCTCCCCCTCGCGCACGCCCGCCGGGCGCACGAACGCCTGGCGGCGGGCGGCCTGCGGGGGCGGCTGGTCCTGCTGCCCGGGGCGTAGGCCGGCCCTTGCCGCCCACACCCCGGGCGGCGCGGCCACCGGTGCTGGCCCGGGCGGGTGAAGGCGGCGACCGGCAGGCTTCGGCCCCCGCGGGAACAGGTACGAGGTTGTGTTGTCCATGCCGCCTGCCGACCGCGAGGTTCCCGTGTCCCCTGCCCGACGGCCGCGACAGCGGCCGCGTCCGCCGCACCTGCTGTCCGCCCTGCTCGCGGTGGTGCTCGGCGCGGGCGCCGCCGCGCTGGCACCGCCGCTGACCCCGGGGACGGCGCCGCGCAGCGGCCACGCCCCGGCGGCGGAGTCCGGCACCGGCACCGGGGCCAGGGCCGGGACCGCCCGCGCGCTGCCGCACACCGCCCAGGCGAAGCCGCGCGGAGCCGGGACGCAACGGCCCATCGGCCCCGACCCGGTCGTCGACCTGCTGGCGCACGGCAACCTCACGATGGCCTCCAACTCGGTGCTGACCTGCGACGACAGCGACGGCACGGTCTGCTCGGACACCGAGGGCTCCAACAACGGCCGCACCAAGTTCGTCAAGACCGACCCGAACGCGCCGGGCCCCAACGCCTCCTCCGCCCAGCTTCTGCTGCCGGCCGGGGCGAACGTCCTGTCGGCCCGCCTGTACTGGCAGTTCAATCCGACCGGGACCAGCACCAACGGCACGTCCGGCGACATCACCAAGGGCAACCAGGTCTCCTGGAAGGTCCCGGGCGCGAGCGGGTACCAGCAGGTGACCGCGGACACCTACGACTGGTTCGACCAGATGGTCGGCGGAACCCCGCCGGAGCCGCTGCTGGCCGGCGGGGCGGTCAAGGACGTGACGGCGCAGGTGCGGGCGGCCGGGCCGGGCAGCTACACCGTCGCCGACATCCAGGCGTGCAGCGGCCGTTCCTCCGCGCAGAACTTCGGCGGCAACAACGTGGGCTGCTGGGGCGGCTGGTCGCTGGTGGTCGCCTACGAGGCGGCCGCCGAGCCGCTGCGCTACCTCCAGGTGTGGGACGGCTACCAGCTGCTGCGCGACCCCGACAACACGACCACGCTCACCCTCGGCGGCATCCGCACCCCCGCCACCACCGCCCCCCGGGCCACCATGGGGATCACCGTGGGCGACGGCGACGCCCCGATCGCCGGGGACAGCCTGGCCGTCGGCTCCACCCCGACCGACCTGACACTGCTGCCGATGCCCGGCCCCACCGGGGTCGGCACGGACAACGCGTTCACCAGCCGCATCGACCACGTCGCCACCGACGGGACCGGCACCAACATCACCACCCGCGACCCCGACCCGGTCAACAACTACGGCTACGACGCCCGGATGATCGACGTCACCGGCAAGATCCCGGCCGGCAGCGAGCAGGCCCTGGTCCGCATCAGCGGCGCCGGCGACGCCCTGGAACCGCAGGCCGCCTGGCTGGCCCTGGACGCCCTCGAACCCGACCTGCGGATCACCAAGGCCAACACCCCGCCCGGCAGCACCGACGACAACCCGCCCGGCCTGGTCGGCCCCGGGGAGAGCGTCACCTACACCTTCACCGTCGCCAACCGCCGCCAGGACGGCAGCTCCACCGACCTCGACACCGCCACCGGCGTCACCGTGACCGACACCATCCCGGCCGGCACCACCTTCGTCCCCGCGTCCAACCCCGCCTGCCAGGCGAGCGGACAGACCGTCACCTGCGCCGTCCCCGACCTGCCCCCGGGCGCCGAGGCGAACGTCGCCTTCCAGGTCACCGTCGACGCGTCGACCGCCGTCGGCACCCACGTCGACGACACCGCCACCCTGCGCTTCCGGGGCAGCCAGACCCAGCGGACCCAGGAACGCACCAGCAACACCGTGCGCAACACCGTGGCCGCGGTGCCCGGCTACACCGTCGTCAAGACCGCCGACCCCACCACCGCCAAGCCCGGCGACACCGTCCGCTACCGGATCCAGGTCACCAACACCAGCCGGACCGACGCCCCCGGCACCACCCTCACCGACGACCTGTCCGGCGTGCTGGCCACCGCCACGTACAACAACGACGCCACCGCGGACCGCGGCCGGGTGCAGTCCACCGGCACCGCCCTGACCTGGACCGGGGACCTGCCCGTCGGGGCCACCGCCACCATCGGCTACTCCGTCACCGTGCGCTCCCCGCTCGCCGCCGACGCGGTCCTGCGCAACACCGTCACCTCCGACACCTACGCCAACAACTGCCGTCCCGGCTCCACCGACGCGCGCTGCCGCGCCGAGGTCCCCGTCACCGTCCCCAGCCCCAGCCCCTCGCCGAGCCCGAGCCCGAGCCCGACGTCCTCGCCCAGCCCGAGCCCCAGCCCGACCACGAGCCCGGCACCCTCGCCCGGGCCGACCACCGGCCCGACCCACGCTCCCCCGCCCGGCCACGGCGGGAAGCTCCCCGAGACCGGCAGCGACGCGGCCCGGCTGCTGCCCCTCGTCGGGCTCGCCGCACTCGCCGCCGTCGCGGCGGGCGTGCTCCTGCTGATCCGGACCCGCCGCACCCGCTGACCGACCCGGCGAGCCGCCCCGCCCCCGCCCTGACGGCGGGACACCACGGCCGCGCCCACGCCCCCGCGTGGGCGCGGCCCCGTGCTACCGGGGCCCGCAGGCACAGGGGCAGCGGGGCGCCGGGGCGCCGGGTGCGTCCCCGCCGGGGCGGCCGGTAGCCTGCACCACCATGACGCTCCGCCGGTGGACCCTGTCGCTGCTGTTCCTGCTGTGCGGCTCGGCCCTCGCCGCCGGGCCGCTCCTCCTGGGCCGCCCGGGAACGGGCGCGGGACTGCTGCTCGCGTTCGCCGTCCTCGCCGCCCTCCACTCGCCGCTGCCCTTCCCCGCACCCCTCGACGCCCACGAGGCGCAGCGCCGCAGCGCCGCCGACGGGCGGCCGGTGGTGTTCTGGCGGCCGGGCTGCAAGTACTGCCTGCGGCTGCGGTTTCGGCTGGGGCGCGACGCCGCCCGGGTGCACTGGGTCGACATCTGGCGCGATCCGCGGGCCGCGGCCGTGGTGCGGGCGGCGAACGGGGGCGACGAGACCGTGCCGACGGTGGTGGTGGCCGGCCGGGCGCACACCAACCCTTCGGTCGAGTGGGTGCGCGGGCAGCTCTCCCGGGCCGAGTGAGCGCGGAGCGGGCCGCGGCGTCCTCGCGGCCGTGACGGGCGGGCGGCGGGGGCCGGTTCGCGAAACCGCTGGCACGGCGGGTGCCGGGCGGCGAGACTGCGGGGATGGACACTCCCGTTCCGGACCTGCGGGTGCGCACCGTCGTGCCCGACTACGCGGGCATGCACGCCCTGGTCGCCGACCTGGTGCTGCCCGAGGGCGCGCCGATGGCCGTGATGAGCGTGCTGGAGACCTCCCGCGAGCTGATCCGGCACTCCTACTACCGCTACGAGTTCGCCACCGCCGCCGTGACGCACGCCCTGTCGGCCGCGGAGCAGGTCCTCGCCGGGCGGCTGGCCGCCACCGAGGACACCCCGCTGCGGGAACTGCTCGGGCGGGCCGCCGCCACGGGGCTCCTCCCGGCCTTCCTCGCGGGCGAGTTGGAGCGCGCCCTGGTGCTGCGCGAGCGGCTCGCGCGGGGCGCCGCGACCAGTGCCGCCGTCAATCCGCTGCGGGCCGTGGACCTGCTGCGCGCCGTGTTCGAGACCGTCGCCCTGGTCCTGGGGCCGCCGCCGGCGCGGCCCGGTCCGGCCGGGCCCCGGGAGCGGCTGGCCCTGCTGTGGGAGGAGCACCGAGAGGCGCCGTTCCCGGCGAGCTTTCGCGGGGTGGACGTGGACGGCGCTGACCTGATCGTGCTGGACGCCGACGTCGCCGGCCTCGTGCAACGGGAGCTGGACGGCGGCCTCGACGGGAGCGGCGTGGCCGCGCTGTGGGGGTGCATCGCCGGCCTGGAGACGGTCGTGCCGCGGCTCGGCGAGGAGTACTGCGCCGCCTACTTCGCCCGGCTGCGCACGATCGCCGACCTGGTGGCGGCCCGTCACCTGCCCGGCGCGACGTGAGCCGCCCGCCGGGCGCCCCGCCGGGCGGGCGGCGTACGGTACGCAGCCCGGTGGGGTGCCCGGCGGGGCCGGGGGTCAGGACGGGCGGGTCTGCGCCCAGTCGTAGAGGCGGTGGGCGCTGTCGCCCAGGCGGGTGGCGTAGAGCGTGGGGGCCGGGCCGCCCGCGAGGTCGTCGGCGGTGGTGGTGACGCCCACGACGGTGCCGGTGCCGGTGCGGGTGTCGAAGCGGGCGAGGTGGGGGCCGCCGCTCGCCCCGTGGGACATGTCGCAGCCCTCGCCCCACAGCAGGGGGGCCTTGGGGCCGGGCGCGGCCGGTCCGGCGCAGTGGATCATGCGTGATCCGGCGTACTTCGCGTCCGGGTTGTTGAGCCGGTCCTTCGGGTAGCCGAAGGTGTGGACGAACTCGTCCTGGACGGGCTTGGTGAACGCGATCCGCTGGCTCCCGGTGACGTCCGCGATCCGCCGCCCCTCGGGCGAGGGGTTCGCCACCAGGACGCCCGTGTCGAAGCCGGCGACGGCCACGGCGTCGGAGGTGGTCGTGCCCTCGGGGGCGTCCCAGCGCGAGGAGGTGGCCATGCTCCTGATGCTGAAGCCGCCGAGCGGCTTGGTGCCGTTGCGGTAGCCGGGCACGAAGTAGAGGTTGTGGTGCCAGGTCGCGTCGGTGGCGGGAGCCCCGACGCCCCGCAGGCAGTGCGCCGCCGTGACGAGGGTGCTGCGGTTCGCGCCGTCGACGACGGTCGCGGTGCAGCTGCCGTCGTAGCCGTCGTCGAAGGTGAAGAAGAGCCGGCCCACGCTCCTGGTCACGGCCCCGCCGTGCGTCCAGGTCGCCCCGGGGTCGGGCGTGTTCGGGGGCAGCGGCCGCGGGTCGTCGGGCGTGGCGTCGTCCTCGGGCACGGGGGTGATCTCGGGGACCATGGCGCCGGCCAGCTTCATCCGGTCGGGGGTCCAGTAGGTGTCGATCCGGGCCTGCTCCTGGCGGGTGGTGGCGCCGGCGTGGGTGGTGACGGCGTCCTGTCCGGCGGCCAGGGCCGTGCCCGGCAGCAGCACGGCGGTGGCGGCCGCGCTCAGCAGCAGGGCTGCGGCGGCGGCGGGCTTACGGAGGGACGGGCGGCGGGTGGCTGACATCGTTTCCGTTCTCGGGTCGGGTACGGGAGTTGCGGGTACGGGCGTTGCGGGCGCGGGAGTTGCGGGTGTTGCGGGCGCGGTCCGCTGCGGCGGCGTCCGGTGTGGCGGGCGCGGCCGCTGCGGCGGCGTCCGGTGTCGCGGGGCGTCCGGCGGTTCAGGCGCGCTCGGCGGCCCGGTACAGCGGCTTGGTGATCGCGGAGGTGAACTGCGGGCCGACCAGGTGCCGGGTGCAGCCGGGGGTGCCGCGCTCGCAGGCCCGGCCGGCGGGGTCGAGGTAGGCGCCCTGGGTGTCGTCGCCCACCACGGTGCCGGTCCCGGTGGACGGGTCGAGGTCGGCGATGCGCGGGCCGCCGCTGGAGCCGCCGCCCATCACGCAGGGCGCGCCCCACTGGCCCCGGGGCTCCGGGTGCTCCGCGGTGCCGGGGTTCTCCCGGGTGCGGCCCGCGCACTGGGCGAGCCTGGCCCCGGTGTACTCGGGCAGGCCCGCGCGGGCGGGGTCGCCCGAGGACTCGCGCGGGTAGCCGAACTGGTGGACCGGTGTGCCGCCCGGCCGGTCGAAGCCGATGCGCTGGGCGCCGACGACGTCCTGGACGCGCCTGCCCGCGGCGTCGGTGTTCAGGACCAGGAACGCCTGGTCGTACGCGTCGTACTTCAGCCCGTTCTGCTCGTCGTTGAGGAGCCAGGTCGCGTCGGCGACCCCGGCACGGGCGACGAACCTGCCGTACGGCGCGAGACCGTCGCGGTAGCCCGGGACGAACATCTCGTTGGCCAGCCACTCGTTGTTGTCGCCCAGCAGGTCGGGGCTGTTGACGCAGTGCGCGGCGGTGACGACGGTGCTGCGGTTGGCGCTGTCCACGACGGTCGCGGTGCAGCTCTCGTCCTCGCCGTGGTTGGTGAAGAAGAGCCTGCCCACCGTCCTGGCGAGGGCGTCGCCGCCGGTCCACGGGGCGCCGTCGGGGGCGCTCTTGGGCGGGTTGGCGGAGGACGGCGTGGTCAGGGCGGCGATCCGCTCGGGGGTCCAGTAGTCCAGGACGGCCTGCTGCTGCGCGGCGGTGACCGCTTCCGGGTGGACGACCGCCTGACGGGCGGCGGCCGGGGCGCCCGGGGCCTCTGCGGCGCCCGCGGGAGCGGCCGGGGCCAGGGCCAGACCCGCCGTCAACACGGCTGCGGCCAGGGCGGACCGGGCCCGCGCCCGGGTACGTGCTCGGGTGTGGCCGGCGGTGCGGCGCTGTGTACGTGGCATGTACGGCACCGTAGGAGCCGGACATCAGGTTCCCGTCTGGACCTTGTCTCGGCCGTCCGTCGGAAACGTCAGGGTTGTGTAAAACCGGTAGGAAGCGTCTCGTCCCCGTATCGGCGGCGGCCGCGGGCGGCTGCCCCGGGCTGCCTCAGGCCCCGTCCTCGGCGGGGGCGGGGACGGCGGCGGGGGCGGGCTTGGTGTGGAGGATCTCGCGGGCCTGTTCGGCGGCGCGGATCATGCTCTCGCCGATGAAGTCGAGGAAGCGGGCGACGTTCTCCAGGCGGTGGGCGGCGGGGCTGCCGGCGCCGAGGAGGGCGGCGCCCTGGCGGGCGGTGGCGACGAGCTGCTCGTTGGCGCGGGCGCTGGCGACGGTGGCCTGGAAGAAGAGCTCGTCGTCGACGATGTAGCGGTCGCGGCGGCGGTCGTCGCGTTCGCGGCGCACCAGGCTCTGGCTCTCCAGGAAGGCGATGGCCTTGGAGATGGAGGCCGGGCTGACCTGGAGGCGGCGGGCGAGTTCGGCGGCGGTGAGGCTGCCCGCGTCGGTGGTGAACAGGCAGGTCAGCACCCGGGCGGCCATCCGGGACAGGCCCGAGCCCATGAGGACGGTGGTGAGCGTCTCCTCGTAGTCGGCCACGGCCTCGCTGTCGCGGCCGCCGGGCCCGGGCGCGGCGGGCCCGTGGGGGGAGGCGGCGGGGCGGCGGCGGGCGCGGCGCTCGGTGGCGCGGTGGGCCAGGTCGGCGCGGTAGGCGGTGGGGCCGCCGTTGCGCATCACCTCGCGGGTGACGGTGGAGGTGGGGCGTTCCAGGCGCCGGGCGATCTCGGCGTAGGCGAGGCCGTCGGCGAGCCCCAGCGCGATCTGCTGGCGCTCCTGCTGGCTGAGCCTGCCTCCCGGCATCGCGGTCTCCTCGGTGGTCCCTGTCGGCGTGCGGGCGGCCCGTGGCCGCCCCTGGCGCCCCACCCTAGCGCCCGCGTCCCGGCCATTGCAATGAACAGGTCTCATGGCGTTGCGCGGCAGCCGGCACCGCCGCGACGGCTCCCCCATGCCACCTGTGCATCAAGCGGCCTGACGCAGCGGTCGCGCTTCCGTTCCACGGAAAGCAACGTAGCGTTTCCACTGTCGGAAACACGGGGGCGGGCGGTGGGGCGGGCCGGTCCTCTGGTATCACTGTCGGACCGCAACCGATACCGCACGAACGAACCCGCGCGAACGAACCCGCGCGAACGAACGGAGCCCCGCCGGTGGACGACCCCCTCGGCCCCCACGGCCCCCTCCGCTACCGAGACTATTCGCGGTGCATCGGGCTTCAGCCCGGTGGTGAAGCGAATCCTTGGCCCGTAGGCGCGGAGCGCCGGAGTGCGCTCCGTGCGGGTTCCAGGCCGGGTGGTTCTGCTGCTCGATGTACTGGCGGAGCACGCTGATCGGTGCTCCGCCGACCGACCCCGCGAAGTACGAGCCGGACCACGGCTTCTGTGCGCGCCAGTAGTGGCGGGCCAGTTCGGGATACTCTCCCCCAGCCTCCGGCCGGGAGGTGCCCCCGGGCGCATCCGGCGTGAGCTGACGCCTTTGAGGCTGTTGACCGGCTTGGACAGGGCGACCTTCGGGGGGAAGTTCACCGGAAGGTGGACGTGGTTGTTCTCGCCGTTGAACTCCACGATCTCGCATTCGAAGTCTTCGGCGACCGCCCGCATGATCTCCTCCATCCGTCGAAGACGGGCGTCGCTGAACACCTTGTGCCGGAATTTCGTCACGAAACCAAGTGCGCGTGAAGCACGAATGCGCAGTGCCTGCCTGTACGGATCTCCTGATGCTCAGCCATAAACCAACGGTAGTACTGTGTCGATCGTGCAGCTTCGGTACAGCTTCCGCCTGTACCCGACGGCCAGTCAGCGTTCTTCTCTGGCCAAGGCGTTCGGGTGCGCCCGCGCTGTCTTCAACGATGCCCTTCGGGATCGTGAGGACGCGCGAGCCGCGGGGCTGCCGTTCCCGAAGGCCGCCGAACTGTCCAAGCGGCTGACGGAGGCGAAGAAGACCCCGGAACGCGCCTGGTTGGGCGAGGTGTCCGCCGTGGTGCTGCAACAGTCCCTGCGGGATCTGGAGACCGCGTACGGAAACTTCTTCGCCTCCCTCAAGGGCACCCGCAAGGGTCCGAAGATCAAACCGCCCCGGTTCAAGTCCCGCAAGGACAACCGGCAGGCGGTGCGGTTCACCGCGAACGCCCGGTGGTCGATCACACCGGGCGGCAAGCTGGACCTGCCGAAGATCGGCCCCGTGCCGGTCCGCTGGTCCCGTACGCTGCCGTCCACCCCGTCCACCGTGACCGTGGTCAAGGACGCCGCCGGAAGGTACTTCGCGAGCTTCGTCGTGGAGACCGGCCCCGACTTGCTGCCTGAGACAGACCGGGCGGTGGGTGTCGACCTGGGGCTGACGCACTTCGCGGTCCTGTCCGACGGCCGGAAGATCGACTCACCGAAGTTCCTGCGCCGTGCCGAGAAGAAACTCAAGCGCGCGCAGCAGGCCCTGTCCCGCAAGGCCGAGGGCAGCAGCAACCGCGACAAGCAGCGGGTCAAGGTCGCACGGGCACATGCCCGCGTGGCCGACGCCCGGCGCGAGTTCCACCACCGGCTCTCGACTTCCCTCGTGCGCGAGAACCAAGCGCTCGCGGTCGAGACACTGTCGGTCAGGGGACTCGCGCGCACGCGCCTCGCCAAGTCGGTGTACGACGCCGGATGGTCCGCGTTCCTGGACATGCTGGAGTACAAGGCCGGCCGGGCGGGGCGCGAGTTCATCCGCATCGGACGGTTCGAGCCGACCTCTCAGGTCTGCTCGCACTGCGGGATCAAGGACGGCCCCAAGCCCCTGCACGTCCGTGAGTGGACATGCGGGGACTGCGGGACCGTCCACGACAGGGACGTGAACGCCGCCCGGAACATAGCCAAGGCCGCAGGACTTGCGGTCTCAGCCTGTGGAGCGCAGACAAGACCGGGACTCGTCCCGGCACCGCGCGGTGAAGCAGGAACCCACCCGGACGCCGCGTGTTCCACGCGCGGCGTGGAGGGAATCACCGGCCTTCAGGCCGGTTGAGGATGTCAATGGGACCCGCTGCCCACCGCCCGCCGGCTGGTCGCCGAACAGCCGCGGCTGGACCAGTTCCAGGGCCGGTGGGCCGAGCGCAACTGGCGCAACGTCCCCGGCCCGTTCTACGGCGCCGACACCGACAGCATGCAGATGGGTCGCCACGACGCGCCCTTCCACCTCGCCTACGACGACGACCACGGGCCCCTGAGCGGGTGCGAGTTCGTCTACCGCCAGCCCGTCACCCCCGAGCAGACCCGCGACCTGCTGGAGGGCTGCTTCTTCGGCCACGGCGGCTTCGCGATGGACGGCGACGAGCACTGGACCGCCGAGCTGGTGCGCGACTGGTGGCGCGAGCGCGGACGGCTGCGCGCCTGGGCCACCGAGACCTCCGGCCGGTGGGCGCGCCAGGGCGGCACCTACCGCGCGCACTCGGCCCGCTGTCGGCACAGGCCTGACCCGAGGATCTTCGCCGGCTGTTCCTCGGATGTGAAAACGCCGGACAACGCGGCTCCAAAGGGGAATCCTGGTACTCACGTCAAAGTGTCATGCAAGATCGCGCAAGCGATGTGACAGGAGGGGTGGTCATGGCACTACGGTTCGTCGGTATCGACCCGGACGCAGGCAAGGAGGGCTCTCCCACCGTGTGGCTGGACGAGGACAACCGAGAGATCGTGTTCCACTCTGCCTGACCACGTCTCATCGGATGGCCGGATCATGTCCCTGTCTCCTTCATCCAGCGCCCAGAAGGCCCGAGAGGCCATCGCCAAGAGGCTTGGAGACCTCCGGCAGGACGCGGGACTCAAGGGGCGCGATCTGGCCGTCCGGACCGGCTGGAGCGAGTCCAAGGTGTCGCGCATCGCGAACGCCAGGACTCCGCCTTCGGACTCCGACATCCGGGCCTGGTGCGCGGCCTGCGGTGCAGAGGACCAGGCCGCCGACCTGGTCGCCGCCAATCGTCAAGCCGACCGGATGTACACGGAGTGGAAGCAGCTCCACCGCGATGGCATGAAGCGCGTCCAGGAGGAAGTCATCGCCCTCTTCGAGCAGACGCGCCAGTTCCGCGTGTACTGCTCGAACGTGATGCCCGGGATGGTCCAGCAACGCGGGTACGCCCGCGACCTGATGACCGCCATCACGGAGTTTCAGGGCACACCCGACGACGTGAGCGACGCCGTGAAATCCCGGCTCGCGCGCGGCCGGTACCTGCACGAGGGAAACCGGACGTTCGCGCTGGTGCTTGAGGAGACCGTGCTGCGGTACCCCTTCGGCGATCGGGACGAGATGCGGGACCAACTCGGTTATCTGATGGACGTGATGGCTCTCCCTCGGGTGAGCCTCGGGGTCATCCCCTTCGGCACGAAACGCGCGATGTGGCCGCTCGAAGCCTTCTACATGTTCGATGACCGGCTGGTGGAGGCCGAGCTGCTCTCGGCGGCCATCGCCATCTCGACGCCGGGCGAGATCGCGACGTACGCCAAAGCGTTCGGAATCCTGGCGGGCATGGCCGTGTACGGCCGTGCCGCAAGGGCCCTGATCCGAGAGGCAGTAGACGCGCTCGGGTGAATCCGTGCAAGACGGTGCAAGGTTGTGGCACCGACCGAGACTGCCTCCCTACCGTCTGTCCCGTAGCCACTTGAACCGAGTGGAGGGAGACGGCGGATGAGCACTCCGACGCCCGGGCCCGACAGGCCGCCGGGCCCCGGCCCGATGCCCTCGGATGGGGCCACCCGCCCCGCACCCGAACTGCGCGCGCGACCCCCGATGCACACCAACTGACCCGCACCATCGACGGAGAGGAGAACCCACCCATGGGCAAGCACGGAGACGGCAAGGGCGGTTCGAGCGGGGACAAGGGCCAGAGCCCGAAGGAGTCGGACGGCCAGTGGAACAAGCCGGTCCCCCCGGCCCCGGGCAAGTGAGCCGCTGCAACTGATGGACAACTAAGCACAGTTGCTCGCACAGCTGACCGAAGCCGGCGACCTGGGCGAGGAGTGGCGGGGCGCGTTCGAGCGCGCCCCGCGCTCCGCCTTCATCCCTGACGAGGTGTGGGCCCCGGACGAGGACAGCCCCAACGGCTTCCGACGGCTCCGCAAGGCCGACGAGCGAAACCGTTGGGAGATGCTGGCCAACGCCAACGGAGTCGTCGTCACACAGCTTGACGACGGCATTCCGGACGGGCCCGGGGTACCCACGTCCTCGGCCTCCCTGCCCGCCCTGGTCGCGGGCATGCTCGGCCACCTGCACGTGGCCGAGGGGCACACGGTCATGGACGTGGGCACGGGGACAGGGTGGACGGCCGCCCTGCTCTCCGCCCGGCTCGGCGAGTCCGACGTGACGACGATCGAGGTAGACCCCGCCGTCGGCCACGCCGCCCGGAAGAGCCTGTCGGCAGCGGGGTTCGAGCCCGTGAGCGTCATCGGTGACGGCCTCGCCGGTTGGCCGCTGTCCGCCCCGTTCGACCGCATCCACTCGACGGCCGCTGTCCAGCGGGTACCGCGCGCGTGGATCGAGCAGACCCGCCCCGGCGGGGTGATCGTGACCCCGTGGGGTACGCCGTACGCCAACGCGGGCCTGCTGCGGCTGGAGGTCGGCGAGGCGGGCGGGCCGTCGCACGGCCGGTTCGTGGAGAACGTCAGCTTCATGTGGGTCCGCGCTCAGCGCCCACAGGAGGCGGCCCGCCCCGAGACGGCCCCGGACTCCAGGGGCGCGTCACGCATGGACCCGGAGCTCGCCAACGAGACCGTGCACGCCGCGTTCGCCATCGGCCTGCTGACGCCGGGAGCGCGCTACATGCACACGTGGGACGAGCAGGACCCCGCGCCGACCTACCGAATGCAACTGACCGACGGCCGGGGCTCCTGGGCCTCCGTCCGGTACAAGGAGTGGGACGACGAAGGCGCGGTGCACCAGGCCGGTCCACGTCGGCTCTGGGACGAGATCACGCGGGCCCGCCTGTGGTGGCTGGAGGAGGGCAAGCCCGAGCTGACCCGCTTCGGGGTCACCGTGACCGCAGACGGCGAGCAGGCCGTCTGGCTGGACAGCCCGGACAACCCGATCAGGTAGCGGGCCCGGGTACTGCCGGTGCAAGCCGCCGCCGGGCCGGCCGTCCTCGCGGGGTCAGTCGTCCTCGCGGGCGGCCGGGGCCCATTGGGGGGTGCGCTCGCCCGGCGCGGCGGCGGGGGGCGGCGGCACGCGCGGGGGGC
>NZ_JBHTRF010000091.1:0-33204 GCF_042796115.1 Kitasatospora sp. NPDC056446
GTGCTCCTCCTGGTTTTCTTCCTACACCTGCTGGCCCTGCGGGCCCCGCTCTATCGCATGGGGGCTCCCTTATTTTCGGGTGCCTTTGGTTCCGGGCGGGGCGGGGGGGGCGGCCCCCCGGCCGCCGTGCGACGGTGGGGCCTTACGACCGTACGGCCGTGGGGCCGTGCGGGTTCGGACGGGGTGTGGACGGGGCCGGGGGCGCGGGGTCAGGCGGTGCCGGCCCCGTCGACGGGGATGACGGCCCCGCTGACGAAGGCGGCGGCGTCGCTGGCGAGGAAGGCGACGGTCTGGGCGATGTCCCGGGGCCGGCCGATCCGTCCGAGCGGGCGGTCGGCGGCGTCGGCGTAGAAGGCGTCGGGGCTCTCGCCGAGCTGGCGGGCCTCCTCGGCGAGCATGCCGGTGTCGGTGTCGCCGGGACAGACGCAGTTGACCCGGATGTTGTCGGGCCCGTGGTCGATGGCCATGGCCCGGGTCATGTTGACCACGGCGCCCTTGGAGGCGCAGTAGGAGACGGCCCGGCCGCCGCCCTTGATGCCCCAGCCGGAGCCGGTATTGACGATGCTGCCGCCGCCGGCGGCGGCCATCAGCGGCACGACGAGGCCGCTGAGCAGCATGATCGAGCGGACGTTGACGGCCATCACCAGGTCCCAGTCGTCGTCGGTGATCTCGGTGACGGTGGAGCGGCGGATGATGCCCGCGTTGTTGAACAGCACGTCGACGCCGCCGTGCAGGCCGACGGCGGTGCGCACGGCCCGCTCGCAGTCGGCGCGCCGGGAGACGTCGCAGTGGACGAAGGTGCCGCCGGTCTCCTTGGCGGCCTGTTCGCCGCGGTCGGCGTCGAGGTCGGCGAGGACGACGGCCGCGCCGAGTTCGGCGAGCAGGGCGGCGGTGGCGCGGCCGATGCCGGAGGCGGCGCCGGTGACGATGGCGCGCTTGCCGTGCAGGTCGATCATGGGGGAGCTCCTCTGCGAGGGGTGGGTCAGGCGGAGAGGCGGTAGACGGCGCTGGAGCGGCGGCCGGTGATCACCCGGATGTGCCCGGAGAGGGCGGCGTCCAGTGCGGGGTCGCCGGTGTCCAGCAGCAGCGGGCGGCCGGCGAGGGCGGCGAGCTTGGCTTCGGTGGCGAGGACGAGCAGCCGCTCCCGGCCTGCGGTGCGCAGCAGTTCGGGGGTGAGCTGCTGGTTGCCGCGCCCGAGCAGGAAGCCCTGGCCGCCGATCGGGGAGAGCGCGATCCAGGGCGCGGCGGACAGGGTGCGCAGCTGGTCGGCCCGGGTGTCGCGGAGCAGCAGGCGGGCGGTGCGGTCGGCGCGCAGCCGCAGCAGGTCGACGCCGGTCAGGCTGGCGTCCGGTGCGCCGAGGGCGGTGGCGACGGCGTGGGTGGTGGTGCCGGGGCCGAGGACCAGCAGTCCGTCGGGGCCGACCCGGTCGGCGACCTCGGCGGCGAGGCCGGCGGGCGTCGCCGGGTCGGGCCCGGAGCTGCCGGTCTTGCGGTGCTGGACCCGGTCGGGCAGGACGGGGACGGTGAGCCGGCCGTACAGCCGTGCGCCGACCCGGCCTTCGCCCAGCGCGGCCTCGTCGCGGTCCACGACTTCGGCGGGTTCGAGGCGCACGCCGCGCCCGGTCGCCCAGGCGGCGGCCACTTCGGCGGCGGCCCGGGGGTGGACGGCGAAGACGGCGGAGTGCATCTTGACCCCGGCCGGGATGCCGAGGACGGGCAGGCGGGATCCGGTGCCCAGCGCGTCGAGGACGTCGCGGGCGGTGCCGTCGCCGCCGCAGAACAGCAGCAGCCGGGCGCCGGCCGCGACGAGGGCGCGGACCGCCGCGCGGGTGTCGGCGGCCGTGGTGTCCGGCCCGGCGGCCCGGTGGACGATCCGCGCGGACCGGCCGGCGGCCTCGGCGGCGTCGGCGCCCATCGGGCCGGCGGCGGTGAGCAGTTCGGTGCCGGGGAGGTGGCGCAGGGTCAGGGCGGCGCGGGCGGCGGCCCCGGCCCGGGCGCCGAGCTCCCGGGCCCGGCGCTGGGTCGCGGCGCCGTCGCTGCCCTTGAGGCCGACCCGGCCGCCGAGGCCGGCGACCGGGTTGACCACGAGGCCGACGGCGGGTCCGGTCACGGCTGCTCGCCGAGGACCTTGCGGCGGTAGGCGCGCCAGCTGACGGCCCAGACGGCGGGGTCGTCCAGCGGTTCGGGCCGGATCCGGTGGACGGTGGAGTTGTGCGGGGCGGTCCGCACCGTCTCCGGGTCCTCGTACGCCTCGCGGGCGACCTCGGCGAGGATCGCCGCGTACTCGTCCAGGTCGGCGCGGGAGTAGGACTCGGTGGGTTCCAGCGTCATCGGCTCGGGGACGACGTACGGGTGGTGGCTGGTCCAGTAGTGGGTGCCGAAGTCGGCGGCGCGGTAGCCGAGGTCCTCGCTGTGCAGGCCGGTGTCCTCGGTGAGCCGCTGCCAGCTGTAGCGGACCTGTTCGACCCGGGGCCGGCCCTCGGCGTAGGGGACGGAGACGCCGGGGATCCGCTTCACCCGGTGCAGCAGGTAGTTGTTGTTGAGGACGGCGGTCTCGGCGGCCTGGCGCAGGCCCTCGGCGCCCAGGGACATGATCCAGGCGTAGGCGCGCACCAGGTTGGGGACGACGCCCAGGTAGGGGCGGATCTTGCCGACCGACTCGGGCCGGTCGTGGTCGAGGCGGTACCGCTCGCCGTCGAACTCGACGGTGGGGCGCGGCAGGTAGGGCGCCAGCTCGGCGGTGACACCGCAGGCGCCGGCCGCCGGCCCGCCGCAGGCGTGCGGGGTGGAGAAGGTCTTGTGCAGGTTGAAGTGGCACAGGTCGAAGCCGGCCTCGCGGGCGCGGGTGATGCCGAGGATGCCGTTGGCGTTGGCCTGGTCGTAGGCGCACAGGCCGCCGGCCTCGTGGACGATCCGGACGAACTCGGCGATCCGGGGGTTGTAGATGCCGGTGTCCTCGGGGTTGGTGATGAGCAGCGCGGCGGTGCGCGGGCCGACGGCGGCGCGCAGCGCCTCGATGTCGGGGTAGCCGTCGGCGTCGGGGTGCAGGGTGATGACCTTGTACCCGGCGGTCTTGGCGCAGGCGGCGTTGGAGGGGTGCGAGAAGGCGGTGGTGATGACCTCGTCGCGCTGCTCGGCCTCGCCGCGGGCGGCGTGGTGGGCGCGGATGACGGAGACGTTGGTCCAGATCGCGGCGGAGCCGGCGCCCGGCTGGAGGCTGACCCGGTCCATGCCGGAGACCTCTTTGAGCAACTGCTCCAGCCGGTGGACGAGTTCGAGCACCCCTTGGACGGTGGAGGGGTCCTGTGCCGGGTGCAGGGCGGCGATCCTGGGGTCGCGGACGAAGGTGTCGTTGACCTTGGGGCTGTACTTCATGGTGCAGGTGCCCTGGCCGACGTCCACGTTCAGGTCGGCGCCGAGGTTCTCCTGGGAGAGCCGCAGGTAGTGCCGGAGCACCTGCTGCTGGCCGAGTTCGGGCAGTGCGGGCGGGGTGGACCGGCGCAGTGCGGCGGGCAGCCGGTCGGCGGGGTTGCCGACACCGGCGGTGACGGCGGGTTCGGGCAGTGGGGGCAGGACGCCGCGCTCGCCGGGGGTGCCGAGTTCGACGATCAGCTTCTCGTCCCAGCGGGCCTGGTGGAAGCGGCGCAGGGCGGGTTTGGGGGCGATCCGCGGGTCCACCGGCGCGGCACCGCGCGGGCCGTCGTTCTGATGGTTCGTCACTTCACGATCTCCTCAAGCGCGTCGGCGAGGTGGTCGATGTCGGCCCGGGTGTGCAGCTCGGTCACGCAGTACCGGCCCTCGTCGGCGGCGGCCGGGGTGCCGGCGTGCAGGCCGCGGGCGAGCAGGGCGTCGGCGATCTCGGCGGCGGTCCGCACGCCGGTGTAGCGGACGGTGAAGTCGGCGAAGTGCACGGCCTCGGGGTCGTCGAGCGCGATGCCGGGCACCCGCGCGAGCCGCTGGCGGGCGTAGGCGGTGCCGGCGAGGACGGTCTCGCCGATCTCGCGCATGCCGTGCGGCCCCATCAGCGCCAGGTAGGCGCCGGCGGCGATGCCGTGCAGGGCGGCGGCGGTGCCGACCCACTCCTTGCCCTCCTCGCGCACGGCGAAGGAGGTGCGCTCGTAGGCGACGTCGCCGAAGCCGTACTCGCCGGGGACCTCGGTCGGCACGAGGCCGAAGAGGCGGCTCGGGTACTCGGCGACCAGGCGTTCGTCGTCCGCGCTGCCGATGAAGCCGGCGTTGCCGCCGCCGAAGGAGGGGTGGATGCCGAGCGGTTGGAGGTCGCCGCAGGTGAGGTCGGCGCCGAGGGAGGCGGGCGGCGCGAGCACGCCGAGGCTCAGCGGGTTGACGTGCACGACCGCCAACGCCCCGTGCTCGTGGGCGAGTTCGACGTAGTGCGGCAGCCCGGTGTCGACCCGGCCGGTGTGGTCGGTGAGCTGGGCGTACACGGCGGCCGCGTCGCCGTGGGCGAGCGCGGCCCGGACGGCCTCCGGCTCGGCGGCCACCGGCACCACCTCGTGCACGCCCCGGACGTAGTCGTGGATCCGGGAGAGGCGGTCCGGGTCGATCGCGCCGACCAGCAGCAGCCGGCGCCGCCCGGTCGCCCGCCCGGCCATCCGCAGCGCGGTCGCGGCGGCCTGGAAGCCGTCGTACGTCGGCACGTTGACGACGTCGACGGCCAGCAGCTCGGCCATCAGCGACTGGTACTCCCAGAGCGCCTGGAAGCGCCCGTGGTCCTCGTACGGCTCGCCCGCGTAGGCGGTGAGGAACTCGCTGCGGTTGACGATCTCGTCGACCACGGCGGGTACGTGGTGGCGGTAGCAGCCGGCGCCGAGGAAGCTGCGGCCGGGCGGTACGGCGGTGTTGCGGGAGAGGAGTTCCTCCAGGTGGGCGACCAGCCGGGCCTCCGAGTCGAAGGGCGCGGGCAGCCGCAGCGGGCGGTCCAGGCGGAGGGCGGCGGGGATGTCGGCGTAGAACTCCTCGACGTCCTGCGCGCCGACCGCCGCCAGCATCGCCTTCCTCACGTCGGGGGCGGAGTTGGGGATGTACGGGTGGGTCCGGGGAACGCGTGTGCTCATGGCGGCACCTTCCGCGATTTCCGTCACAAGCCTTGACGGGCTTGTGAATGCTGAGTTCTGTATACAGCATTCGGCATTCACCAGTCGGGAGGCAAGATGTCCGCAGAAACCCGGCACGAAAAACATCACCAACTCGCCGGTGGGCAGGGCGGATTCCGGACACCGGGCCCCGGCCCGTCCCGGCGCCGGATCCTCTCCGCCGGACTCGCGGGCGCCGCCCTGCTCGCCACCGGCGCCACCGGCTGCGCCACCGGCGGCGGGGGCTCCCCGGACGCCAAGCGGCTGACCGGCAGCCCCGGCGCCGCCCTCGCCGGGAAGGTCACCGTCTGGTCCTGGGACGTCGCCGCCAAGGCCATGCAGCGGCTCGGCAAGACCTTCCAACAGGCCCATCCGGGCACCACCGTCGAGGTGGTGGACATCGGCTACGACAACGCCTACGACAAGATCACCGTCGGGCTCGGCGCCGGCAGCGGACTGCCCGACATCCTGACCGTCGAAGGCCACAAACTTCCCAGCTACATCGGCAACTTCCCGAACGCCCTGGTGGACCTCACCAGCCGGGCCGGCAGCCTCAAGTCCCAGTTCCCGGAGTCCTCCTGGCACACGGTGACGGACGCCAAGGGCCGGGTCTTCGCGCTGCCCTGGGACAGCGGCCCGTGCGCCCTGTTCTACCGGCGCGACCAGTTCCAGCAGGCCGGCATCGACCCGGCCGCCCTCGCCACCTGGGACGACTACGTGACCGCCGGCACCACCCTCAAGGCCGCCACCGGCAGGAAGCTGCTCATCCTCGACTCCAAACAGGACACCTTCTTCGGCCAACTCCTCCAACAGCAGGGCCAGTCCTGGTTCGTGGACGGCAAGGTCGCCGTCGCCACACCCGCCGCCGAACGCGCGCTCACCCTGATCAAGCACCTGGTCGACCGCGACCTGGTGGACTTCGAGAACGGCTGGGACGGCCTGGTCTCCGGCACCCACGACGGCAAGGCCGCCACCACCCCCACCGCCGCCTGGTGGGACGGCACCCTCACCGCCGAAATGGCCGACCTCAGCGGCAAGTTCGGCGTCGTGCCGCTGCCCGCCTTCACCCCCGGCGGCGCCCGCACCTCCAACAGCGGCGGCTCCACCCTGTGCGTCACCGCGCAGAGCGGCAACCCGGAGACGGCCTGGGCGTTCCTCTCATTCCTGCTCGCCGACAAGGCCAACCAGGCCTCGATGATGCGCGACGAAGGACTCTTCCCGGCCTTCCTCCCCGCCCTGGACGACCCGTACTTCACCCAGCCCGCCCCCTACTACGCGGGCCAGCCCGCCATGCAGCTGTTCGCCGGGCTCGCCCGCGCCATCCCCACCGTCGAGCACACCGCCGACGACTCCAAGGCCGGCGACATCGTCACCACCGCCGTCAACGAGGTGCTGCACAACGGCGCCGACCCGGGCACCGTGCTGCGCTCCGCCGCCCGCCAGATCGCCACCGCGACCGGCCGCCAGCCGGTCTCCTAGGGCGGGCGCCATGACCAGCAGCGTCCCCGTCCCCCTGCGCAAGACCGGCCGCGACACCGGCGGCAAGACCGGCCGTGACACCGGCCACGGCACCGGCCGCGAGGCCCGCCGCCGCGCCGCCCCCGCCCGCCGACGGCGCTCCCCCCGCACGGCGGCCTGGCTGTTCGCCGGCCCCACCGCCGCCCTCTTCACCGTCTTCTTCGCCTACCCGCTCGGCGCCAGCCTCTACCAGAGCTTCACCGCCCGCCGCGACGGCGCCGACGTCTGGGTCGGACTCGACCAGTACCGCCGGATGCTGCACGACCCGGCCTTCCTGCACTCCCTGGTCAACACCGGACTCATCCTCGCCGTCCAGGTCCCGGTGATGATCGGGCTGGCCCTGGTGCTCGCCGTCCTGCTCAACCAGTCCTGGCTGCGCTTCCGCTCCGGCTGGCGGGCGGTGTTCTTCCTGCCCGCGATCACCACCCTGGTCGCCTACGCCGTCGTCTTCCAGGTCCTGCTGCGCACCGACGGCGGCCTGGCCAACCAACTGCTCCAAGCCCTCGGCCTCGACCCGGTCGACTGGCTCAACTCGCCCACCTGGGCCAGGATCTCGCTGATCGCCTCGATCACCTGGCGGTGGACCGGCTACAACGCCGTCGTCCTGCTCGCCGGACTGCACGCGATCGGCCGCGACCAGTACGAGGCCGCCGCCCTCGACGGCGCCGGCACCGTGCGCACCTACACCGGGGTGATCCTGCCGCAGCTGCGGCCCGTGGTGCTGTTCTGCGTCATCACCTCCACCATCGGCACCCTCCAACTCTTCGACGAGAACTACGTCCTGACCCGCGGCGGCCCCGGCGACGCGACCCTCACCCCGGTGGTCTACCTCTACAAGGTCGGCTTCCAGCAGCTCGACTTCGGCTACGCGGCCGCCATCGCCTGGGTCGTCGTCCTGATCATCGCGGCGGTCTCGCTGCTCCAGTTCCGGCTCTACGGAAGGGAACGCCGCCGATGAGCCCACGACCGCCCGCCCGGTACGCCCGCCTCGGCCGCGCCGCCGTCCTCGCCGTCCTCACCCTGGGCGCCGTCGTCAGCCTGGTGCCGTTCGCCTGGATGCTGATCGCCGGTACCCACAGCAGCTCCGAACTCTTCCACTCCCCACCGCCGTTCCTGCCCGGCGGCAGCCTGCTGCGCAACCTGGTCCACCTCCAGGAGACCATCGGCTTCGGCCGGGTCCTGCTCAACAGCCTCGGCATCGCCGTCGTCTACACCGCGCTCAGCGCGCTGCTGTCCGCCATGTGCGGCTACGGCCTCGCCAAGTACCGCTTCCGCGGCCGCGGCCTGCTGCTCGGCCTGGTACTGGCCACCCTGATGATCCCGCTCCAGGTGCTGCTGGTCCCGCTGTTCCAGATGATGGCCAGCCTCGGCTGGATCGACAGCTACCAGGCCGTCATCCTGCCCTTCCTGGCGAACTCCTTCGGCATCCTGCTGATGCGCCAGGGCTTCCTGGACTTCCCCGACGAACTGCTGGAGTCCGCCCGGATCGACGGCTCCGGCGAGCTGCGCACCTTCTACCGGATCGTCCTGCCCTGCGTACGGCCGCAGTTGGGCGCCCTGGTGATCTTCACCTTCATGGGCCAGTGGAACGGCTTCATCTGGCCGCTGCTGATGCTCAACACCCAGGACAAGTACACCGTGCCGGTCGCGCTCAACACGCTGACCGGGCTGACCCACGTCGACTACTCCGGCCTGATGCTCGGCTCCTTCCTGGCCACGCTCCCGCTGATGGTGCTCTTCCTGCTCTTCCAGCGGCAGTTCGTGGCCGGCCTGCTGGGCGGGGCGCTGAAGGGATGACCATGGACCGCCTCACCCGGGTGCCCGGCCTGCTGTACGGCGGGGACTGGAACCCCGAGCAGTGGCCCGAGGACGTGTGGGCCGAGGACGCCGAGCTGATGGCCGAAGCCGGGGTCAACCTGGTCACGGTCGGCGTCTTCTCCTGGGCCCGCCTCCAACCCGATGCCCACAGCTGGGACTTCGGCTGGCTCGACCGGCTGCTCGACCTCGTCCACCGGCACGGCATCGCCGTCGACCTGGCCACCGCCACCGCCTCCCCGCCCGCCTGGCTGGTCCGGGCCAGCCCCGAGCTGCTGCCCGTCACCGCCGATGGCGTCCGGCTGGAGTTCGGCTCCCGCCAGCACTACTGCCCCTCCTCGACCGCCTACCGGAGCGCCGCCGTGCGGCTCACCCGCAAGCTCGCCGAGCGCTACCGGCACCACCCCGCGCTCGCCCTCTGGCACATCCACAACGAGTACGGCGACCACGTCCAGGAGTGCTTCTGCCCCGCCTCCGCCGCCGACTTCCGCCGCTGGCTGCGCGAACGCCACGGAAGCATCGAGGAGTTGAACCACTCCTGGGGCACCGACTGCTGGTCCCAGCGCTACAACTCCTTCGCGCAGATCGAACCGCCGCGCACCGCACCCGGCCCGGTCAACCCGACCCAGCTGCTGGACTGGCGCCGGTTCTGCTCCGACTCCCTGCTCGCCCTGCACCGCGCCGAGAAGGCCGTCCTCGACGAACTCTCGCCCGGCGTCCCCGTCACCACCAACTTCATGTCGATGCTCAAGGCCCTGGACTACTGGGAGTGGAGCCGCCACGAGGACTTCGTCTCCGACGACGCCTACCCCGACCCGGCCGACCCCCGCACCCACGTCAACGCGGCACTGAACTACGACCTGATGCGCTCGCTCAAGGCCGGCCGGCCCTGGCTGCTGATGGAACAGGCCCCCTCCGCCGTCAGCTGGCGGCCGGTCAACCTGCCCAAACCCCCCGGCCTCTACCGCCTCTGGTCGCTCCAGGCCCTGGCCCGGGGCGCCGACGGCGTCCTGCACTTCCAGTGGCGCGCCTCCTCCGCCGGAGCCGAGAAGTTCCACAGCGCGATGCTGCCGCACCGGGGCACTGCCTCGCGCGGCTGGCAGGAGACCGTCCGCTTCGGCACCGAACTGCGCCGCCTCGGCGAACTCGCCGGCAGCCGGCTGCGCGGGCAGGCCGCCGTCCTGCTCGACTGGGACAGCTGGTGGGCCCTGGAACTCGACGACCACCCCTCCGCCCGGATGCGCTGGCTCGACCTGCTCCGCCCCTGGTACGCGGCCCTCTACGAGCGCGGCGTCACCGTCGACTTCATTCCGCCCACCGCCGAGCTCGACGGCTACCCGCTGGTGCTCGCCCCCAACCTCTACCTGCTCGACACCGCCACCGCCGACCGGCTCACCGGCTACGTCCGCACCGGCGGCCGACTCGTCTGCGGCCCGTTCAGCGGCATCGCCGACCGGCACGACCACATCCACCCCGGCGGCCACCCCGGCCCGCTGCGGGACCTGTTCGGCCTGGTCGTCGACGAGCACTGGCCGATCCCGGACGGCGCCGCCACCACCGTGGACCTCGACGGCTCCGCCCTGCACGCCGAGCACTGGAGCGAGTGGATCGAGACCGAGGGCGCCGAGACCGTCGCCACCTACGCCTCCGGCGAACTGGCCGGCCTCCCGGCCGTCACCCGCCACCGGTACGGCGCGGGCAGCGCCTGGTACCTGAGCTGCCATCTCGGCGCCGACACCGGCCCGGTCCTCGACCTGCCGCTCGCCGAGGCCGGAGTGGACGCCGAGCTGCCCGGCCTCCCCCCGGACGTCGAAGCCACCCGCCGGCACGCCGCCGACGGCACCGGCTACCTCTTCCTGCTCAACCACGGCCCGGCCGAGCGCCGGATCCCGCTCGACCGGGCCGGCGCCCGACCGCTCCACGGCACCGACCTGCTCACCGGCACCGCCGTCTCGACCGCCGTCACCCTCGCGCCGCTCGGCGCCGTCGTCCTCCGACTCCCCGCCCCCGAGGAGCGCCCGTGAACCCGCTGACCCGCCGCCACTTCCTGGCCGGCTCCGCCGCCCTCGCGGCCGCCGGCACCCTCGCCGTACCCGCCGCGCACGCCGACCCGGCGGACCCGGGACCCGCCGGACCCGAGGACCCCACCCCCGGCGCCCCCGCGCCGGACGCCCCCGCCGCAGGACCCGACGACCGCTACGCCGACGTCCTCGACCTGCACGGCACCCCCGCCCAGGCCTACCCCGGCGACGCGAGCGGCAACAACCCGATCAACGTCTTCGCCGACCTCGGCGCCTGGCACGCCTACGCCCTGCCCGGCCCCGCCGACCCGACCGGCGGCTTCACCGGCCCGCTGCACCTCGCCCAGGAGTACCCCTGGTGGCTCAGCGCCGGCCTCACCCGCCTCCGGCTCGCCGAGCAGGGCCGCACCCTGGACCTCACCGCCGGCGGGCCCCCGCACGGCACCTCGCTGCCCGGCCTGCTCCGCCAGTCCTACGACCTCGGCGGCGGCCTCGCCCTCACCCTGGAGCTGCGCTTCGCCGGCAACCGCACGGCCCTGCTCCGGGCCCGCCTCGCCAACACCGGCACCGCCGCCCGCACCCTCCGGGCCTCCTGGACCGGCACCCTGCTGCGCCCCGCCGGCGGCCCGCAGCGCGAGGCGCCGCGGCTGGTCGCCGCCGAGCGCGGCGTGGAGGTCCGCTTCGCCCGGGTCCGGCAGACCTGGGACTACCTCACCGACGGCACCGAGCGCTTCGCCGTCCGGCACGCCCGCCCGGTGCGGGTCATTCTGGACGGCGACACCCACCGCACCGAACTCGTCGAGGACGTCCGGCTGGCGCCGGGGCGCTCCCGCACCCTGGACTGGACCGAGAGCTACACCTTCACCGACGCCGAGTACGCCCGGGCGGTGCGGGAGTCCGACGCGGCGCTGCGCGCCCCCGGCCGGGTCGCCGAGGCGGGCGCCGCCCGCTGGGCCGGGTACGTCGCCCGGGCGACCGAGGGCGTCCCGGCCGCCCGCCGGCGCACCGCCGTGAAGTGCGTGCAGACCCTGGTCACCAACTGGCGCAGCCCGGCCGGGCGGATCCGGCACGACGCCGTCACACCCACCATCTCCTACAAGTGGTTCAGCGGGGTCTGGGCCTGGGACACCTGGAAGCAGGCCGTCGGCACCGCCGTGTTCGCCCCCGGCCTGGCCGCCGACCAGATCCGGGCGGTGTTCGACCACCAGGTCCCGGCGGGCTCCGCCGAGCGCCCGCAGGACGCCGGAATGGTCCCGGACTGCGTCTTCTACAACGACCCGAGCACCGGCGGCGGCAACTGGAACGAGCGCAACTCCAAACCCCCGCTGGCCTCCTGGGCGGTACTGGAGGTCTACCGGCGCGGCGGCGACCGCGCCTTCCTGCGCGAGATGCTGCCCAGGCTCACCGCCTACCAGGACTGGTGGTACCGCACCCGGGACCACCACGGCGAGGGCCTGTGCGAGTACGGCGCCACCGTGGACCCGGCCAACGCCACCCCGGAGGACTGCCGCCAGGCGGCCGCCTGGGAGTCCGGCATGGACAACGCGCCGCGCTTCGACGCCGCCCTCGGCACCGGCGTCGTACCCAACCACGACGCGGGCGGCGCCCTGGTCGGCTGGTCGCTCGGCCAGCGCTCCGTCGACCTGAACGCCTACCTCGCCGCCGACCACCGCCACCTGGCCGCGATCGCCGCCGAGCTGGGCGACCGGGCCACCGCCGAGCGGCTGCGCGCCCGCGCCGGGCGGATCGACGCCGCCGTGCGCGACACCATGTACGACCCGGCCACCGGCTGGTTCCACGACACCGACCTGGCCACCGGCGCCCGCCTCACCGCGCGGGGCCGCGGCATCGAGGGCGCGATCCCGCTGTGGTCCGGCACCGCGACCGCCGCCCAGGCCCGGACGGTCCGGCGGCTGCTGCTCGACCCGGCGGAGTTCGGCACGGCGCTGCCGTTCCCGACGGTCGCCCGCAGCTCGGCGTACTTCGACCCGGCCGGGTACTGGCGCGGGCTGGCCTGGCTCGACCAGACCTACTTCGCCGTCGAGGGCCTGCGCCGGTACGGCTGGGACCAGGACGCGCGGCGGGCCGTCGAGCGGCTGCTGGCCACCGCCGCCGGGCTGAGCGGTGACGCCCCGGTGCGGGAGAACTACGACCCGCTGACGGGGGAGGGGCGCAACTCGACCAACTTCAGCTGGTCGGCCGCGCTGCTGCTGCCACTGCTGCGCGGCTGAGCGGACGCGGGCCCGGGCGGCCGGGCGGGGTCGCGGGAGCGTGGGCGTGCGGGCGGCCGGCTTTGGCTCCGGGCCCTCCGACCAGGCATGATCGGGGCATGGTCGAACGAGTCATTGCAGCGTGTGACGGAGCAGCCAAGGGCAACCCCGGTCCGGCGGGCTGGGCCTACGTGGTCGCGGACGCCGCCGGGGCGCCCCAGCGCTGGGCGGCCGGCGCGCTCGGGCACAGCACCAACAACGTGGGTGAACTGACGGCGCTTCAGCGGCTGCTGGCGTCGACGGACCCGGCCGTCCCGCTGGAGGTGCGGCTGGACAGCACGTACACCCGCGACTCGGTGACCAAGTGGCTCAAGGGCTGGAAGCGCAACGGCTGGAAGACGGCGGCCGGGAAGCCGGTCGCCAACCAGGAGCTGATCCAGGCGATCGACGCGCTGCTGGAGGGCCGGGACGTCGCCTTCGTGTACGTGCCGGCCCACCAGGTGGACGGCGACCCGCTGAACGCCATCGCCGACAAGGCCGCCAGCGACGCCGCCCGCACCCAGCAGGACGCCTCGGGCACCGCCGAGGACCTGCCCGAGCCCGACCCGGCCGCCGCCACGAAGGCCCGCGCCACCGGGAGCCGCTCCGGCGCCCGCGCGGGCAGCGGCTCCGGCTCCGCGGCGGGCGGCTCGGGTGCCGGGGCCGGCGGGGCTGCCGCCAAGCGCTCCTCCTCGGGCGGCTCGCGCACCCTCGCCGCCCGCTACCCGGGCACCTGCCCGTGCAGCCGCCCGTACGCCAAGGGCGACAAGATCACCAAGGTCGGCGGCAGCTGGGGCCACCCGGAGTGCGTCGCTGCCCACGCCTGACGGCCGGGCCCGGCTCCCGGGGTCGCGCACGCCTGACCGGCCGCGCACGCCTGACCGGCCGCGCACGCCTGACCGGCCGCGCACGCCGCCCCGTAGGCCCACGCCTGCGCCAACGCGACCGGCCGACCGCTTGGGCGGTCGGCCGGTCGTGGCGGCGTCGGTGACACCGGTGCCGCTGGAGTCAGCGGAGTCAGCGGGGAGGAATCAGCCCTCCTTCGCCATCTCCTTGATGTCGTCGAAGCTCATGCCGAGCGTGTTGAAGGCGCGCGCCTGGGCCTCCGGCACGCCGAGCTTGGCGAGCTCCTTGAGCTGCGCGTCGGTCAGCGGGGCCGCCGGGGCGAGGGGGCTGTCGGCGCCGCCCGCCGGGTCGAGACCGCCGGGGCCGGCGGCGAGGCCGAGCACCGCCTTCATCAGGTCCGCGCTGGTCAGCTTGGTCGCGCCGGCCGGGACCTGGACGTCCGGGGCGGACTGGTTGAAGGCGAGCTTCACCGGGAAGTTGACGCCCGGGTCGACCTTGCTCTCCAGCTGGGCGAGGTCGAAGGTGGCCGAGGAGAAGGTGCCGTTCTTCAGGTAGAGGTCGATGCCGACCTTGCGGTCCGGCACGTCGCTCGGGGCCTGGGTCGGGAGCTTCCCGAACTGCTGCGGGAACTTGTCCGCGACCGGCTTGACGGCCTTGAACAGCTCGTCCACCAGCTGGCGGGCCGGGGCACTCACCCAGATGTGCTCGGCGCCGTCCTTCTTGCCCTTGTCCTCGTACGTGACGGTGCGCCCGAGCACGTCCTTGAGCGAGTTGAGGAGCTGCTTGCCGGCCTCCGCATCCGCGCTGGGCGCGGCGCTCGGGGCGGCCTTCTTGCCGTCCTCCTTCTTCGCCTCGTCGGCGAGCTCCTGGAGGTCGAGCGAGACCCACTTGCCGGCCAGCACGTCCTTGACCGGGGCCATGTCGGCCGGCAGGTCCTTGCTGACGGCGTCCACCTGGGACGGGTCCTCGCCGACGAGCTTGACCAGGCCCTTGGCGTCGACGTGCAGGTAGCCCTTGGCGTCGACCTGGCGGTACTCCAGCAGGGCGGTGCCGCTGCGGTCGGAGATCACGTAGGAGATCCGCACCGACTTGTCGAGCGTCAGGTCCTTGTTCGCGGCCGAGCCCTTGGCGTCCTTGAAGGCCTCGATGTCCTTGAGCGGCTTGTCCGCGGAGACCGCGACGGCGATCGAGAGCCCGGACAGCGCCTTGGCGCTCTTCTCGTCGACCCCGGCGTCGGTGCCCTTGCCGCCCGTGGCCTTGTCACCGGTGGCCTTGGCGAAGGCGACGATCTGCTCGGGGGTGGCGTCGATGGAGAGCGCGAAGCCGGCCGACTTGCCGTCGCCGACCTTGTCGAAGGCCTTGGACACCTTCTGGGCGGCGGAGAGCTGCTCGACGGTGCCGCAGGCGGTGAGACCGGTGGCGAGGACGGAGGCGGTGACGGCGACGGGCATCGCACCGCGAGCGGCCTTGCGGATGGCGGTGTTGATGGTGCAACTCCTGTGTGACTGGGCCCGATCGATCGACCGGGCCTTCCCTCCCCTGTGGCCCACAACGCCACAGCACATAGACATGTGATCACAATATCGGCAAGTAGTCACACCGTTATTTGGTGCAGGCTTTAACGGATGTGGCCGAAAACGTCCGCATTGGCCCGATCCGTCCCCCGGGTTGCGATGACCTGGTGACGAACCGTCGGACCGGCCGCCCGGACCCTGGGAAACCATGGCAAAAGCTTTGCCGGGAAAGGGTGTTCAGGCAGTGATCACCAGCTGTTAGCCTCAGCCGATTTCCCGCCGGGCAAGATCGGCGGGCACGACGGGGTAACGAGGTACCGACAGCATGGCAATACGCCGGGCGAAGCAGAAGGCCCAGGTCATCGAGAAGCTCTCGCAGGTGGCACCGCCTGGGGACGCCTTCATCGCGTGCGTGCACGTGGAGACCGGACCCAGCCCGTGGCTCAACGCGGTCTTCGACGAGATACCGCTGCTCGGCCTGATCGTCGCACTGACCCGCAGGTTCTACTTCCTGACGCTCACCAACCACTCGGTCGTGGTCAACACGGCCAGCCGCTGGACCAACCGCCCCGGCGAGGTGGTCGCGGTCTTCCCGCGGCACGCCCTCCCGGTCAGCCGGGTCAAGCGGGCCACGGTCTGGAGCTCGATGTACCTCCACCTGCCCAACGACCCCAAGCCGACCCGGCTGAACATCCACCGGTACTGGCGGGCCGAGCTGGACCAGCTGAGCACCGTCTTCCCGCCCGGGTCGATCGACCCGTCCTCGCAGCCGTTCGAGCTCGCTCCCCAGGGCACGGCGTACCCGGGCCAGCCGGGCCAGCAGGGCCAGCCGGTCCACCCGGGACAGCCCTTCCCGCCGCAGCAGGCCTACCCGGCGCAGCCCCACGTCCCCCAGCAGGCCTACCCGGCGCCCCCGGCCCAGCCGTACCCGCCGCAGGGACAGCCCTACCCGCCCCAGCAGGGCCAGCCCTACCCGCCGCAGGGCGCGCCGGTCCCGCCGCAGGCACCGTACGGCGCCGGGCCGGGCTACCCCGCGCAGCGGTGACCCGGCCGCATTCGGGCTGAACACGCGTCGGCCCCGGCTCCCCTCCTCGGGGGATCCGGGGCCGACGGCCGTTCCGAGCGGCGCCGGCTACGACTGCCTCAGCAGGAAGATCGGCAGGCTGACGGCGACGATGGCGACCGCGATGAGCACACCGGCCACCGTGGGCGTGATCCGGTCCCGGAACTGCTTGTCCGGCCGGATCCGCTGCGTCGGCTGGGTGCTGTACTCCCACCAGGCCACGACCCGGTGGAAGTTCACCTGGAAGTCGGCGGCCGGGTAGATCCGGCTGGTCTGGAGGCCGGGCAGCGAGCGCCGCCGCCCGTCGGTGAGGAAGACCCGGGCCGCGTACGAGGTCGAGCCGTTGGCCTTGGTCTCCCGTACGTCCACCCAGCGGACCTCGTGCCACGGATAGGTGCGGCCGCGGCCGAGCCCCCAGCAGACGGTGACGCCGTCGGCGCCGACCCGGCTCCAGGAACGCCAACTCAGGACGAAGGCCGGGACGAGGAACGCGAGGGTCGCGAGGACCATCCAGAACGTGGGCCAGGCGCCGAGCTTCACCGCACCGAAGACGATTTGCAGCACCAGGACGAGCAGCAGCGGCGGGAGGTTCGACCACGAGGGCCGGAACAGGTCTTTCCCCCGGAAGATCAGTTCGTTCACCCGCCGCACACTACGCCCGCGCCCCCAGGCCGGAACAGGGGGGTGCCGACATTCCTGACGGCTCCCCAACGGCCCCCGGCCGTACGCCCGTCGGCCCCCCGACGGCCCCCGGCCGCAGGCCCGGCGGCTGCCCGCTACGGCAGGTAGTACGTCAGCAGATCGGCCGTCAGCGGCGGGAAGAGCGCCCGGTACACCCGCATCCGTGCGCCGGGGTAGACGTCCGGCCGGATCCGGCTCAACCCCTCGATCCCGTGCGGCCCGAGGAGCAGCGGCGCCAGCTGGTCCGGGGCGACTCCCGCGCCGCCCTCCGCGCTCGGGCCCTGCATCGGGCCGCCGGTGACCACCGCGCCGAGCCCCTGTTCGTCGACCGGGATCCGGTGGTGCGCGCGGAAGGTGGAGACGATCAGGTCGTCGCCGGCGCGGTTCAGCCCGGCGGTGACCAGGCGCTGCCAGAACAGCGGGCGCAGCCGGTCGAGCAGCGCCGTCGGGTCGGGGACGCGGACGTAGTACTGCTGGGCCTCGCCGCGCGGGGCGTGCTCGACCAGGTCGTGCCAGGCATCGGCGGGCAGGGTGCCCGGCCGGTGCACCACCCGGAGCTTCGCCCCGGGCGCGGAGGCCGCCACACCGGCCAGCAGGTCGAGCGCGGCCTGCTCGTCCGCCGCGGCCGCCTCGGCCAGGTGGAACACGCCGTCGTCCACCGGTGTGTTGCGGCCCGCCGCCACCACCGCACCCGCCCGTTCGACCACCCGCAGGGTGGAGGCCTCGTGCGCCAGCAGCCAGCGCCAGCAGGCGGCCGAGTGCGGCATCGCGACGTCGAAGCCGCGCTGCGCCGTGTCCTGGAGGGCGGTCAGCGCGGGCAGGTCCGCGGCCGTGGCGGTGCGCAGCACGGACGTGCCGGAGTCGGGCGGGGTGCCGCGCAGCGGCCGGGAGACGGGGATGTCGATCGCGTACTCGTAGCCGAACTGCCGGTAGAAGTACGGGATCCCGATCATCACCTGGACCAGGTGCCCGCGCTCCGCCGAGCGCGCGTGCGCCCACCCCGTCAGCGCCCGGACGAGGCCACGGCCCTCGTACTCCTCGTCGGTGGCGACCAGTTCGAGCTGCCCGGCGGGCAGCCGGACGGTGCCCAGGCGCAGTTCCTCGTCCAGCAGCGTCGCCGTGGAGACCACCCGGTCGCCGTCCACCACCACGGCGGTGGCGGACCGGCCGGTGTCCGGGTCCTCGGCCACCAGGCGGTGGTCGAGCGCGTCGGTGGCGTCGCCGCGCTCGGCGAGCAGCGCTTCGATCTGCTCCTGGTCCTCCGGCCGGGACTCGCGGAGGACCAGACCGCCGGGCAGGGCGGCGGGGCGGGCGACGGGGCGGGTGAGAGCCGGGGCGACAGCCGGGATGACGGTGCGGGCAGAGGGTTCGTCAACGGTCATTCCCGGACTGTCGCACCCGGAGGTGCCGTCGTCCACCGGGTTTCTCCGGAGCGGAGAGAACCGGCTACCGGCTTGGTGCGTCCGGGAGTTGGCGGACCACGGCCGTTCGCCGAGGGGCCGGCGGCACCGTGCTGTCCGGCAGCCCGAACGGCACCTGTCGGGGCGTCCTCGCCCGCTACCCGCTACCCGCTGCCCGCTACCCGCCGCGCTTGCGACCGGTCGGCGCGGTCGGCTCCCGGAGGGTGCGGCGCGCCGCGGCCAGGGTGAGCAGGCCCCACAGGACGGCGAGGACGGCGGTCACCCAGACGCCGCCCCGGCGGAAGGAGATGTCGTCGTCCGGGGTGGCCGGCGGGGCCCAGCCCGCCGGGTCGGCCAGCACGTTCATGGTGCTGCCGGGCGTGCTGTCCGCGCAGCCGAAGCCGCCCACCCGGCCGTGCGGCAGCGGTTGCCCGTCGGCCCGGCGGATGTCGCAGGTCCAGCCGACCCGGCCGTTCTTGTCCTTCGAGGAGTGCGCCGCGGTGACCACCACCTCGGTCTTCACCGCGCGCTGGGAGATGATCTCCGCCCGGATACCCGGCGTCGGGATCGCCAGCAGCAGCACGCCGAACAGCACGGCCGGCGCGATCACCCAGCCGCGGGCCCGGACGAAGCCCATCCCGAGGACGCCCGCCACCAGGACCAGGAACGCCAGGATGCCGCAGGGGAGCTGGTAGTCGGGGTTGGAGCCGAGCGCCGCGAGGGCGACCATCAGCACCGGGGTGAGCAGCCCGGTCAGCCACGCCGTCCGGCGCACCGTCCGGGGCGACAGCTCCGGCGCGGGGCGTCTGCGGACCCGCTTCGGCGGCCGGACCACGCCCTCGGCGAGGGGCCTCTTCTGCTTCTTCTTCCCTGCCATGGCTTCCCCGTTCGGTGGTGCGACTCTCGGTGGTGCGACTCTCCGGGCCCGGAGCGGGCTCGGTGCGGTTCCCGCCGTCGGATTCGCTGTCGGCCCCGCCGCCGTGCCTGTTCCCGTGCCTGCGACAGTGTGACCGCAGCCCGCGGCGCCGGGTAGGGCGGGGGCCGGATCGGGGGCGGGATCAGGGGCGGGACCGGGGCTCGGGTCGGCCGGGCGGTGCTCACCCCCGCCCCAGTGCCGCCTGCTCCAGGTCGAGGTCGCGCTGGAGCAGCCGCAGCGTGGTGTCGCTGATCCGGTGCTCCTCGTAGAGGGCGTGAAGCCGGGCGTCCTGGACGGCGATCACCTCCCGGCGCAGCTGGCGGTAGGCGGCGTCGGCGGTGGTGCCGTCCGGCGCCCCGGGGGTGCGGTCGAGGCGGGCGGTGAGGGCGCGGCGGACCCGGTCGAGGGCGGTGTCCGGTACCGCCTCCAGCTCGGTCAGGGCCTCGACGTGGTCGAGCGCGGCCCGGTTGAGTTCGTCGCGGGCCTCGTCCTCCTCGCGGGCGGTGTGCTCGGGCTCCAGGGCGAGGCCGGAGCGGTTGACGACGGCGGCCAGGGTCAGGCCCTGGACCACCAGGGTGAGCACGACGACCGAGGTGGTGAGCACCAGGACGAGCGGTCGCCCGGCGAGCCCGCCGCCGTCCTCGGCGAGCAGCGGGATGGACAGTGCGGCCGCCAGCGGCATGACGCCTCGGGTGCCGGCCCAGGTGACCACCCCGGCGACCCGCCAGGAGAGCCCGCCCCGGCTGGGCTTGACCGCGCGGGTCAGCGGCAGCGTCCACAGCACCCGGACGGCGATCAGCACCGCCGCGAGCGCGAGTGCCTGGAGCGGCCACCAGCCGGTGCCGGCCGGCAGGTCCCGGACCAGGGCGGGCAGTTCCAGGCCGATGATGCCGAACACGACGCTCTCCAGCAGGAACACCACCACCGCGGACACGGCGTGCAGCTGCAGCCGGATGCGGGCGTCGGTGAGCCGGTGCCCGGAGCGGCCCAGCAGCACCCCGGCGACCACCACCGAGGTGACGCCGGAGGTGTGCGCGGACTCCGCGAGCACGTACGCGGCGTACGGGGTGACCAGCGCGATCACCGTCTCCAGCACCGGGTCGGTGGTCCGGCGGCGCAGCAGCCGGACCAGCCCGGCCACGACGGCGCCGACCAGGCTGCCGCCCCCGCCGAGCAGCAGCAGCTCGCCGCCCGCACCGGGGAGGTCGACGGCGCCGCCGGCGGTGACGGCTATCCCGACGGCGACCTTGAACAGCACCAGCGAGGTGGCGTCGTTGAACAGGCTCTCGGCCTGCACCAGCACCTGGATGCGCCCGGGCAGCGCCAGGCGGCGGCCGAGCGCGGTGACGGCCACCGGGTCGGTGCTGGAGAGGACGGCGCCGAGGACGAAGGCCGTCGCGGGCGGCAGCCCGGCGACCGCGACGGCGACGAAGCCGACCGCGGCGGCGGAGGCGAAGACCAGGCCGAAGGACAGGACGGTGACCGGCCGCCAGACCGCGCGCAGGTCGCGCAGCGACAGTTCCTCGGCGGAGGAGTAGAGCAGCGGCGGCAGCACCACCGTGCCGATCACCTGCGGCGGTACGTGCAGGGCGGGCACCCCGGGGACGAGCGCGACGCCGATCCCGGCCAGGACCAGCAGTGAGGGGGCGGGCACCCGCCACCGGCGGGCGAAGGTGGCCACGCTGGTGGCCAGGACGACCAGGACGAGAACGATCCCCACGGCGTGCATCTGCAGAAACGACCCATCGCGCCATCGGGGTCGCCCGCGGCTCGGATCGCCGCCGTCGTCCCCCGAGCCGACCAGACTTCCCGGCACACCGCCGGTCATCTTATCGGCCCTTTTGCGCGGACCGGCAGGGGTGCGGGCGGAGCGGGCCCGGGCACCGTCCGGCGCAGGTCCGATGACCTTCCGTCACTCGCTCACCGGGCGCTGCGCACCACGGAGTTACCGACGAGTTAACCGAATGCTCGCCCGACGTCTTGCGGATCGTGCCGACGGCCAAGTTGGATACACAACACCCGCGACCCGACGGGTCCACGACATGTCCCACGGAGCCCAGATGCCGCTGTCGTCCGTCCGCCGTGCCCTCGCCGCCGGCGCCGCCGCCACCGTGATCGCCGCCCTCGGCGCCACCCCCGCCTCGGCCGAGAGCGCGCCGGCGACCGCGCCCCCGCTCGACGTGCTCACCTACAACGTGTTCCTGATGAGCACCTCGCTCTACCCCAACTGGGGCCAGCAGTACCGGGCCCAGGCGATCGCCTCGGCGGACTTCTTCCAGGGCCACGACGTGGTCGTCCTGGCGGAGGCCTTCGACAACGCGGCCTCCGACGCGCTCACCGCCAAGGCCTCGGCCGCCTACCCGTACCACACGCCCGTGGTCGGCCGCTCCACCACCGGCTGGGACGCCACCTCCGGCAGCTACAGCTCCACCACCCCCGAGGACGGCGGGGTCACCCTGCTCAGCAAGTGGCCGATCCTGCACAAGGAGCAGTACGTCTACAAGGACGCCTGCGGCTCCGACTGGTGGTCCAACAAGGGCTTCGCCTACGCCGTGCTGGACGTCGGCGGCCGCCGCACCCACGTGGTCGGCACCCACCTCCAGTCCACCGACTCGGGCTGCTCCACCGGCCAGGCGGCCGACATCCGGGCCAGGCAGCTCACCGCGATGCGCACCTTCCTGGACGGCAAGAGGATCCCGGCCGACGAGCCGGTCCTCGTCGCGGGCGACCTCAACATCGACTCGCACGGCTCCGAGTACCAGGCCCTGCTGGCCAACGGCAACCTCGCCCCGGCCTCCGCCCGGACCGGCTGGCCGTACTCCTTCGACACCGTCGACAACTCCGTCGCCGCCTACCGCTACCCGGGCGAGCCCAAGGAGGACCTGGACTACGTCCTCTACCGCGCCGACCACGCCCGCCCGCAGCAGTACACCAACCAGGTGCTCCGGGCGCACAGCGCGCCCTGGACGGTGAGCAGCTGGGGCAAGAGCTACACCTACACCGACCTCTCCGACCACTACCCGCTCGCCGCGCACTGAGCGCCCGGGCACCGGGGCCCGCGTAACGAGGCCCGCGTAACGAGGCCCGCGCACTCGGAGCCGGGTGTGCGATGCGTCACCGTCACGCCCCGGAGGCGGTTCGGCCCCTTACGATCCTGAACGCCGAGGTCGGCGCCGTCGTACCCCGGCGGGGCCGCCCGGTGCCCAGCGATCGGCCCGAGGAGAAGCGCACGTGACCACCCCCATCGCCGCGCCCGACAGCTACTACCAGCGCACCGGCGAGAACCGCTACAAGCCCACCCTCCAGGCCCAGGGCGCCTGGCACCCCGACGAGCAGCACTTCAGCCCGCTCGGCGGCCTGATCGTGCACGCGATCGACCGCTACCGGGCCGAGCGCGACCGGGACGGCCGGCCCGGCGCGGGCCTGGCACTGGCCCGCGTCAGCTTCGACATACTCGGCCTGATCGCCCTGGAGGAGTTCGAGGTCACCGTCGAGACGGTCCGGCCCGGGCGCACCATCGAGCTGGTCGAGGCCACCGTGGTGATCGGGGAACGCGCCGTCGTCCGGGCCCGCGCCTGGTTCCTCGCCGAACTCGACACCACCGCCGTCGCCGGCACCCACGACGAGAGACTCCCCGCGCCCGAGGAGTTCGAGCCCTGGACGATGCGCGGGTTGTGGGGCGGGGGCTACATCGCCTCCATCGACGTCCGCCGCCGGGAGACCGCCCCGGGCCGCGCCGCCGCCTGGCTCTCGACCCCGGTCGACCTCGTCGCCGGGGAGCCCAGCGGCCCGCACGCCTCCTTCGTCGCCCTGGTGGACACCGCCAACGGCATCGCCGTCCGGCAGGCCCCCACCGAGTGGATGTTCCCCAACACCGACCTGACGATCCACTTCCACCGGCGCCCCGAGGGCCGCTGGACCGGCCTGGACACCAGCGTCAGCTTCGGCCCGGCCGGCCACGGCGTCACCAGCACCGTGCTGCACGACGAGCGGGGGCCGGTGGGCCGGGCCGAGCAGATCCTCACCGTCCGTCCGCAGCAGGCTGGTTGACCGGCCGCGCGGTCGGCCCTGTCAAGCCGCTGCGGCAGTGATCCCCCGAAAGGATTGGATTCCCGGGGCATCGCCGCCGTTCGGCGGTCCAGGCGCGACCCAGCGGCCTACGCTCCCCGGCCTCTGACCCCCACCCCCCTCGACGGCGTCACCCCTCGGGGCGGCGCCGTCGAGGCGTGGGCTCAGCCAGGCAGCGAGTCCATGAAGGAGCTGACCGAGAGGACCACCTGGCTTGGCCCGGAGTCGCGGCACAGCGCAGGCCGTCGCGTTGTCAGTGGCTTGGTTTATGTTGGTCGTGGCAACTGATGGGGGTTTTCCACGATGCTATCCGGCCGCAGGTACCGGCTTGAACTCACAGCTGAGCAAGTCGTGTTGTGCGAGGCGTTCGGTGACATCTGCCGGGCGGTTTGGAACACCGCTCTTGAACAGCGCAGGGAGTACCGGCGGCGCGGTGCGTGGATGAACTACGTGCCGCAGGCCGCTGAGCTCGTGGAGGCCAAGAGAGAGTTCCCCTGGCTGGCCGTCGCACCGTCGCACGTGTTGCAGCAGACCCTGCGGGATTTGGATCGGGCGTGCAGGGAGCACGGCACGTTCAAGGTCCGGTGGCGGTCGAAGACCCGCTGGTCCCCGTCGGTTCGGTTCCCTGCCGGGAGCCTCATCGCCGTCGAACGCCTTGGACGGAAGTGGGGACGGGCGAAACTCCCGAAGCTTGGATGGGCACGGTTCCGCTGGTCCCGACCGCTCGGCGGTGAGGTGCGGGCGGCGACTGTCACCCGGCAGGGAGGCCATTGGTTCGTCTCGTTCCTTGTGGAGGATGGAAAGACCACGCCGGAACGGCACGCGATGCCGGGCACAGCGATTGGTGTGGACCGGGGTGTCATCGTCGCCGCGACCACCAGTGACGGAGAATTCCGTGATCGCAGGTACGCGACGATCGGGGAGATGCGGCGACTACGCCGCCTGCAGCAGCAGCTTGCCCGCTGTCGGCCCGACAGTAACCGCCGCCGCACGACCGTGGCGAAGATCAACGTCATCACGGCCAGGGCACGCGACCGGCGGGCGGACTTCTGTGCCCAGACCGCCAGCATCCTGGCCACCCGCAACGCGGTGGTAGTGCTGGAGGACCTCCGCATCCGCAGCATGACTGCCAGCGCGGCCGGGACGGTCGAGCAGCCTGGCCGAAACGTCCGCCAGAAGGCCGGACTGAACCGGGCCATCCGTGACAAGGGATGGCACCTGTTGGAGCTTGCGCTGCGCAATGTGGCGCGCACCACCGGCACTCGTGTGGTGCTGGTAAATCCCGCGTACACGTCGCAGACCTGCCGTGTCTGTGGGCACGTGGACCCGAAGAGCCGTGAGAGCCAAGCGGACTTCCAGTGCACGACCTGTGGGCACAAGGACCACGCCGACGTGAACGCCGCGAAGAACATCCTTAACGCCGCAGGGCATGTGGTGTCAGGGCGTGGAGACCTCGCCGTCAGGCGGTCTGTGAAACGCCAACCATCGGCCGCGCGCACGCGCGGGGCCGCAATCCCCGCGCCTTAGCGCGGGGAGGAAGTCAAGTCGCAGTACTGGCACTTCTACTTCTCGAAGCAGGGGAAGATCAACTCGTCCATGGTGCGGGCCGAGGCGGCGCTCCGCCTCGGCCCGCAGGCTCATCGGGTGCCGGTCCCGGGTCCTAGGCCACCGGTCCTAGCCGCTCACGCCGATCCGGGCGGCGGCGGTGCCGAGCCCGACCGGGCCGCGGTGCAGCTGGGCCACGGGGGTGGTCCGGGTGCGGAAGTCCGTGTAGCGGCCCGACCGCAGGAACCAGCCGAGGAATCCGGCGACCCAGTCCTCGAGGATCCCGACGTGCCCGGCCACGGCGGCGCGTTCGTCGGCGTCGAGCCCCAGCTCGTCCGAGAGCGCCGGGAGTTCGGTCCGCGCGATGTGCTCGAACTCGCGCATCCGCGCGGTCAGCAGGTCGTTCACCACCTCCACCGCGCGCGGCAGGTCGCAGCCGAGGAACCGCCGGACGGCGAGCACTCCGTTGTTGACCTCGTTCTCGTACTCGATCTCGACCTGGTACGACACCATGTCGTTGAGCCAGCCCGACCAGTCGCCGATCGCGGTGGCGAGCCGGTGCATCGGGCGGCTGCGCAGGACGGCCTCCGGGACGGTCAGCCCCGAGGTGTGGTGGATCAGGTCCACCATGACCCCGACCGCGAAGGTCTCCCGGCGCATCTCGACGTAGTCGACCAGCTCGGGGACGCGGTTCTGGATCAGGTTGGCGACCTCCCACACCGCCGACCGGGCGTGGGAGACCAGGTCGGCCGAGAGGGTGCGGCGCACGTCCGGGGAGAGCGCGGGCGCGGTCCGGGACCACAGGTCCGCCAGGCCCCGCTCCGGGGGGTTCATCGGCACCGGCATCGTGAGCGTGTCCACCGGGACGAACAGCGCCATCCGGTCCAGGAAGGTCCGGGCGCCGGCGAGGTCGTAGCGGCGCTTGAACACCTCCAGCAGGTAGTCGTCCAGCAGTGCGCCCCAGGCGTACCAGTCGGTGATCAGGTTCAGGGCGTCGGGGGCGATGTCGGGGTGGGTGAGTGAGCCGAGCAGCCCGAAGTCCGCGGCGTCGACCGTCTCCTCGCTCCAGATCCCGAACCCGGGCGCGTCCAGCATCCCGGTGTCGCGGACCCAGTCCCGGAAGTGCTCGCGGGACGCGACCAGCCCGCCGTTCACCCGGGCCTGGAAGGGCATGTAGAACTCCGGGAGCACCATCTGTTCGCAGGGCAGCCGGGGGATGTGCGAGAAGCTCCGGGTGCGAAGGCCCAGCCGGTCGCGGGTGAGGCCGAGGCGGGCGGCGGCGGTGCCGAGGCCGGTCGGGGTGAGGGAGAACGGTGCCGGCCCGGGTGCCGGCGCGGGCGCGGCGGAGTCCGCCGGCAGGTAGCGGCCGCCGGGGCGCAGGGCCCACTGGAGGTTGCCGGCCATCCAGTCCTTGAGGCCCTGGACGTAGCGCAGCACATCGGACCGTTCCGGCGGGGTCGCCCGGTACTCCGAGAAGGCCGGCTCCAGCTCCGTGACGACGGAGTGCTCGAACTGGTGGAGCCGGTCGGTGACCAGGTCGTCGACGGTCCGGACGGCCTCGTCGGTGTCGCAGCCGAGGAAGTGCGCCACGACCGTCACGGCGTTGTTGACCTTCCCCTCGGCGAGGTCGATCTCGTAGGAGATGATGTCGTTCTGCAAGCCCTGGGAATCCGCGAACGCCGCGTTGAGCAGGTGCAGCGGGCGTTCGCCGAGCAGGCGCGGCGGGAGTTCCAGGCCCAGTGCGTGTTCGAGCAGTTGGGCCGACCAGAGGATCCCGCCGACGGAGCGGCGCATCTCGAGGTACTCGATCGGGTCGAGGACGCGGTCGCCGCCGCGGGCGAGGTTGAACAGTTCGCGCAGTGCCTCCTCGGCCATGTCCTGGATCACCTCGACGTAGCGGAGCAGCCACGGCTCCGACTTCCCGGGGGCGGTGCGGGACCAGAGGTCGGCCAGTCCGTGTTCCAGCGGGTTCTCCGGGGTGTGGCCGGAGGGGGCGCCGTCGGTCGGCATGAAGCCCCGGAGGCGGAAGAGGTACTCCTTGGCGGAGCCGAGCTGTTCGGCCGCCGTGTAGGTCTGCGGGAAGTAGTCGTCGACGTACCAGCCCCAGATGTACCAGTCGCTCATCAGGCAGAGCTCGTCCGGCGACGCGTCGGGGTGCGTCCACGCGGCGAAGAGCGCGAAGTCCATCGCGGTGAACCGCTCCTCGTCCCAGACGGGTTCGAGCATGTCCATCTCGCGGACCCAGAGCAGGCTGTGCGCCCGTGCCGTCTCCAGGTGGGGGTTGAGCCGGGCCGGCCACGGCATGTAGAAGTCCGGCATCGAGATCGCTGCCACTGCGCGATCCTTTCGGGAAGTACGGATGTGTGTGGGCAACAGGTGGCAGGCGGCTGCCGGTCGGCTATCCGTATTCGAACAACCCCTGCCACGAACGTCCCAACGCGGCCGGTGCGACCGGGACACGGGCGGTGGGCGCCGGGTTGACGCGGCAGCGGGCGGGTCGGCCCGGCGGATTCGGGGCTGGGGCGCCAAAGTACGGGGCGGGCCTATGCATGACAGGGGCGCACCCGAACGCCGTCAGCATGAACGTTCACTCTATCGGGTGTAGAAGATCGTCCGGTGCGTTCCGGAACGGACCTTCGCGCCTACGGTGGGGAACCGAGCGAGACGGGGGCCCACCGCATGGAGTCCCCTTGATGACGGGTGAGATGACGATCCGTCATATCGTGCGATCCTTCTCAGAGGAGGCTCCCATGCCCCTGCGCGGCAGGGCGGACACACCGCCCGACCGTACGCCCGCCCCGGTGGTGGGTCGATGAACACCACCGCGAACACCACCGCCCTGGAGCGGATCCTGCGCGGGCCCAGCGGGCTCGGCACCTCGGGCCTGCAGTTCACGGCCCGGGTCGAGGTGCCTGAGGTGCCCGAGGCACCCGTGGTACCCGCGCCGTCGGCACCGGACGTGCCCGAGGCCGAGGTGTCGGCGCCCGAGGTGCCCGGACCACAGGACACCGCTCCCGCCGTCTCCGTCCCCGCTGTTCCCGTCCCCACCGTCTCGGTGCCCGAGCCCGCCGTCCCGCAGGTCCCGGGACTGCAGGTCCCCGCACTTCACGTCCCGGGGCTGCACGTTCCGGGGCTGCACGTTCCCGGGCCGGCGTTCCCCGCGCAGGCCGGGGGTTCCGCGCGGCCGAGCGGCGGCAAGCCGAAGGCCGGAGACCCCGTCCCCGGCCTGTACCACCACCCGATCGCCGAGCCGGACCCGGCCCGAGTGGAGGCGCTCAGCCTGAAGATCAAGGCCTGGGCGATCGACGAGATCGAGCTCTACCCGCCGGAGTGGGAGAAGGACTTCGACGGGTTCTCCACCGGGCGCTACATGGTGGCCTGCCACCCGGACGCGCCCAGCGTCGACCACCTGATGATCGCGGCCCGCCTGATGGTCGCCGAGAACGCGGTGGACGACACCTACTGCGAGGACCTCGGCGGCTCGCCGATCGGCCTGGGCAGCCGCCTGCTGCTCGCGCACACCGCGCTCGACCCGCTGCACACCACGTCGGAGTACCACCCGGCCTGGGAGGCATCGCTGTCCGCGGACCCGCCCCGGCGGGCGTACCACTCGGCGATGCAGTACTTCACCCGTGCCTCCACGCCCTCCCAGTCGGACCGCTTCCGGCACGACATGGCGCGGCTGCACCTGGGGTACCTGGCCGAGGCGGCCTGGGACGAGACGCACCACGTGCCGGAGGTGTGGGAGTACCTGGCCATGCGCCAGTTCAACAACTTCCGCCCCTGTCCGACGATCACGGACACCGTCGGCGGCTACGAGCTGCCCGCCGAACTGCACGCGCTGCCCGCCATGCAGCGGGTGATCGCACTGGCCGGCAACGCCACCACGATCGTCAACGACCTGTACTCGTACAACAAGGAGCTGTCCAGCCCCGGACTGCACCTGAACCTGCCCGTGGTGATCTCCGAGCGCGAGGGGGTCTCGCACCAGGAGGCCTACCTGAAGGTCGTCGAGGTCCACAACGAGCTGATGCTCGCCTTCGAGGCCGAAGCGGCCGCGCTGGCCGTGGCCTGCCCGGTGCCGACACTCGTCCGGTTCCTGCGCGGTGTGTCCGCGTGGCTCGACGGCAACCACCACTGGCACCAGACCAACACCTACCGCTACACCCTGCCCGACTTCTGGTGACCGCCCCCGGCGGCACCACTTCCCGGTAACCATTCGCAAGAGATCTGGAGTTGACCCATGTCCCTGACGGACGACCTCACCGCCTCCGGCAACGCCATCCCCGGCCCGGCGACTCCCTACCAGGGTGACATCGCACGCTACTGGGACCACGAGGCTCGCCCGGTCAACCTGCGCCTGGGCGACGTCGACGGCCTCTACCACCACCACTACGGCATCGGTGAGATCGACCAGGCCGCGATCGGCGACCCGGCCGACAGCGAGCGCGAGAAGAAGGTGATCGCCGAGCTGCACCGCCTGGAGTCCGCCCAGGCCGACGTCCTGCTCGACCACCTCGGCGACATCCCGGCCGACGGCACCCTGGTGGACGCCGGCTGCGGCCGCGGCGGCTCGATGGTGATGGCCCACCAGCGCTTCGGCTGCCGGGTCGAGGGCCTGACCCTCTCCACCCAGCAGGCCGACTTCGGCAACAAGCGCGCCGCCGAGCTCGGCATCGGCGGGTTCGTCCGCTCCCGGGTCGCCAACATGCTGGCCATGCCGCTGGAGACCGGCTCGGCCGCGGGCTCCTGGAACAACGAGTCCAGCATGTACGTCGACCTGCACGACCTGTTCGCCGAGCACTCCCGGGTGCTGAGCGTCGGCGGCCGGTACGTCACCATCACCGGGTGCTGGAACCCGCGCTACGGCCAGCCGTCGAAGTGGGTCTCGCAGATCAACGCCCACTTCGAGTGCAACATCCACTCCCGCCGTGAGTACCTGCGGGCGATGGCCGACAACCGCCTGGTGCCCCAGGCCGTCATCGACCTGACCCCGGACACGCTGCCCTACTGGGAGCTGCGCAACACCACCTCGCTGGTCACCGGCATCGAGGAGGCGTTCATCGAGTCCTACAAGGACGGCTCCTTCCAGTACGTGCTGATCGCGGCCGACCGGGTCTGACCCGACCGGTCTGAGCGGACCGGTTCCGACCGGATCAGGCCCGACCGGACCGGACGCATGACGGCGGCCTCCCCGCAGGCGTGGGGAGGCCGCCGTCGTCCGTGCCCGCCGACGGGCTACCGCCGGGTGAGGACGAGGTGCGTGACGCCGTTCGCACCGGCCACCGACTCGGCGCGGAAGCGCTCCTCCAGCCCTTCGAGCCCGGCCCAGAGCGGCTCGCCCCGACCGAGCACGACCGGCACCACCACCACGTGCAGATGGTCGACCAGATCGGCCGCCAGGAAGGCCCGGACGGTGCCCGGCCCGCCGCCGATCCGCACGTCCTTGCCGCCGGCCGCCTCCCGGGCCCGGCGCAGCGCCTCCTCGGGTGTCGCGTCGAGGAAGTGGAAGGTCGTCCCGCCCTCCATCTCCACGGTCGGGCGCGGGTGATGGGTCAGCACGAAGACCGGGGTGTGGAACGGCGGATTCGGCCCCCACCAGCCCTTCCACTCCTCGTCCTGCCAGGGGCCGCGCTGCGGGCCGAACTTGTTGCGGCCCATGATCTCCGCCCCGATGCCCTCGCCCCAGGCGCGGGCCATCTCGTCGTCCACCCCGGTGTCGCCGCCCTCCTGGCCCTGCATCCGCCGGAACGTGCGGGTGTGGAAGAACCAGCGGTGCAGCCGGTCGGCGGCGTGGCCGAACGGCGCGTCGAGGCTCTGCCCCTCGCCGGTGCCGTAGCCGTCGAGGGAGATCGAGAAGTTGTGGACCCGGACCAGGGACATCGGCTTCCTCCGCCGCTCGTGCCTCGGTGCGGACGGCCCGCACCCTGCTCGCGGACCCACGCTAACCCGGGGGTACGACACCCTGACGCTCCGTGACCACCACGGGCGTGGCGGCGGGCATGACGGGACCGGCCGGGCATGACGGAACGGGCCGGGCGTGACGGAACGGGCCCGGTGCGGCGGATGTGGACGGGGAGCAGGGGACCGGGGGAGATGCGGTGCAGCCGTCACGCTATTGTCGTGCCTTCTTCACGCGCTGCACGCCCGGGTCGGCGATGCTCCGTCAGGCCGCCCGGCGCAGGGCGGCCGGCACGTTCCGACCTCGGGGGGTTCCCATGACCGCACGCCGCCGCACCCTCGCCGGACTCCTGGCGACCGGCCTGCTCGCCGGCGCGGCCGCGCTGGTCGCGACCGTCCCGGCGGACGCCGCCCCGAGCGGCCCGGGCGACCTGCCGTTCGGCTCGGCCACCACCGTCGGCCTGCACAACACCTACGACCCGGCCGCCTTCCCGTTCCTCGCGCAGGCCCTGGACACCGGCACCGGGATGATCGAGCTGGACCTCTGGCCGGACGTCATCACCAAGGAGTGGAAGGTCAGCCACTCCAACCCGCTCGGCAACAGCAACAACTGCACGGCCGCGAGCACCCCCGCGCAGCTGTACGGCGGCGGCACCAACAAGAACCTGGAGAACTGCCTGGACGACGTCCGGGTCTGGCTCGGCGCGCACCCGGGGGCCGGGCCGCTGGTCGTCAAGCTGGAGCTCAAGCCGGGCTTCTCTGCCAACCTCGGGATGGGCCCCGACCAGCTGGACGCGCTGATCGCCCGGCACCTCGGCCCGGCCGTGCTGCGCCCCGCCGACCTGCTGGCCAAGCCGGGCGGCGGCTCGTACGCGAGCCTCGACGAGGCGGTGCGGGCGGGCGTCTGGCCGAGCCGTTCGGCGCTGGCCGGGAAGGTGCTGCTGTACGCGATCCCGGGCACGGTCGAGCTGGGCAACCCGTTCGACACCCTGCACACCGACGTCGAGTACGGGCGGCACCTGCGCGACCTCGCGGCGGCCGGCCGGATCGGCCAGGCCCAGGTCTTCCCGTCGGTGCTGGGCGCCGCGGCCGGCGACCCGCGTACCCGCTACACCGGCGCGGACGCCTCGATCCGGCCGTGGTTCGTGGTCTTCGACGGCGACGCCGCCACCTTCGTCAACGGCATCGACACCGACTGGTACGACCGCGCGCACTACCTGCTGGTGATGACGGACGCCCACAAGGTCGCGCCGGCGATCAGCGGTACCGACCCGACCGCCGACCAGGCGCGGGCTCGCGCCGAGCAGTTGGCCGCGGCGCACGCGAGCATCGTGTCGAGCGACTGGCGCAGGCTCCCGACCGTCCAGTCCCTGGTCCTGACGCGCGGCTGACCCGGGGGTGGCGGCCGGGTGACGCCCGGGTGCCCGTCGACCGGCTCAAGTCTCTTGCGGATACGTCGAGTTGACCGGAGATGAAGAGTCGGATCAGGGCTTCCGGGTGCCCCGGACGGTCGCCATGCTGGTTGTCATGACCCGAACTCTACGCGCGTGGAAGACCCGCGTCGCCGCCACCGCCACCGTCGCCCTGGCCACCCTCGCGCCGATCGCCGTCGCCACCGAGGCGCACGCCGCGGTGAGCGGTTCGGTGTGCCTGTCGGCCCTGCCCGCGCAGGCCCACACCACCCTGAACCTGATCGCCTCCGGCGGGCCGTTCCCGTACAGCCAGGACGGGGTCGTGTTCCAGAACAAGGAGCGCGTGCTGCCCTCGCAGTCGTACGGCTACTACCACGAGTACACCGTGGTGACCCCGGGCGCCCCGACCCGCGGCACCCGCCGCATCATCACCGGCAAGCAGTACCACGAGGACTACTACACCGCCGACCACTACGCGACCTTCCGCAAGGTGGACTTCGGCTGCTGACCCGGCAGCCGCACCACCCCGGCCCCGGCGCCCGCACCCCGCGCCGGGGCTCCGCCGTCCAGGGGCCCGTTCGAAGGGCCCCGTCCGCAGGCCGGGCGACGGCGCGCGGTAGCGTCGGCGCCGTACCGTCCCGACGTTCCGGAGGTTCCCGTGCCGCAGATCCTGGTCGACCACTCGGCCGAACTCGACTTCGACCGGGCGGGCCTCGCCGACGAGCTCCACCGGGCCGTCACCGAGGTCATCGACACCACGGTGGCGGAGTGCAAGACCCTCTTCCGGCCCGCCGCCGGGCACCGGGTCGGCGACGGCACGACCGGGGAGTCCGTGGTCCTGGTCGAGGTGAAGATCCTGGCCGGCCGCACCGCCGAGCAGCGCGCCGCGCTGACCGACCGGGTGCTCGCCGTGCTCCGGTCCCGGATCGGCCGGCCCGCCGCCCTCGGGGTGCAGGTCACCGAACTCGACCGCGACACCTACCGTTTCGTGCACCACCCCGGGCACTGACCGGCGGCTGATCGCACCGGCGGCTGGCGTACCGGCAGGTGACGCACCGGCGCTCCCGTGCGCCCCGGCGATGAACCGGGGGGCCCGGGGGCGCCCTCGTCGTGCCCGGGGGCCTCCGTAGCGCACCCGGAACCCGCGGCCCGCACCGTGCCC
>NZ_JBHTRF010000092.1:0-32510 GCF_042796115.1 Kitasatospora sp. NPDC056446
GGAACGGACGCCGTTGTCCGTTCCCGCCCGGCCGTTTCACGTACGCCGGTTCTCCTGCGCCGAGCTCCGGTGTACGCCCTCCCGGTGGGAGGGGGAGCGGTCAGTCGTGCCCGCTGCCGAGGAGGGGATGCCTACCCTCTCTCAGCGCGAGTCGCTGCCCGCCGTCTCGATGGCGGCGCGGCCTGCCTCCAGGCGCGCCACCGGGATCCGGAAGGGGGAGCAGGAGACGTAGTCCAGCCCCACCTCGTGGAAGAAGTGGACGGAGTCCGGGTCGCCGCCGTGCTCGCCGCAGACGCCGAGCTTGAGGTCGGGGCGGGTGGCCCGGCCGGCCTCGACGGCGTGCTTGACCAGGGCGCCGACGCCGTCGCGGTCGATGGTCTCGAACGGGGAGACCCCGAAGATGCCCTTCTCCAGGTAGGCGGTGAAGAACGAGGCCTCCACGTCGTCCCGGGAGAAGCCCCAGACCGTCTGGGTCAGGTCGTTGGTGCCGAAGGAGAAGAACTCGGCGGCCTCGGCGATCTGACCGGCGGTCACCGCGGCGCGCGGCAGCTCGATCATGGTGCCGAGCTTGATGTCCAGCCGGACGCCGGTGGACCGGGCGACCTCGGCGAGCACCCGCTCGCACTCGTCGCGGACCAGCTCCAGCTCCTGGACGGTGCCGACCAGCGGGATCATCACCTCGGGGCGCGGGTCCCCGCCGGCCAGCTTGCGCTCGGCGGCGGCCTCGGCGATGGCCCGGACCTGCATGCCGAACAGGCCGGGGATGACCAGGCCGAGGCGGACGCCGCGCAGGCCGAGCATCGGGTTCTGCTCGTGCAGCTTGTGCACCGCCTGGAGCAGCCGCAGGTCGTTCTCGTTCGGGTCCTTGCGGGCCTCGGCGAGGGCGACGCGCACCGACAGCTCGGTGATGTCGGGCAGGAACTCGTGCAGCGGCGGGTCGAGCAGGCGGACGGTGACCGGCAGGCCGTCCATCGCCTGGAAGAGCTCCAGGAAGTCGCCCTTCTGCATCGGCAGCAGGGTGGAGAGGGCGAGCTCGCGGTCCTTGTCGTTGTCCGCCAGGATCAGGTGCTCGACCTCCTTGCGGCGCTCCTCGCCGAGGAACATGTGCTCGGTGCGGCACAGACCGATGCCCTGGGCGCCGTAGCGGCGGGCGCGCCCGCCGTCCTCGGCGTTGTCGGCGTTGGCGCGCACGGCGAGCCGGCGGCGGACGTCGGCGTGCGACATCAGCCGGTGGACGGCCTGGACCAGCCCGCCCTGGACGTCGGCGCCGGCGTGCAGGGTGCCCTCGAAGTACTCGACCACGGGGGACGGCAGGACCGGTACCTCGCCGAGGTAGACCTTGCCGGTGGCGCCGTCGATGGAGACGAGGTCGCCCTCGTGGATCACCTGGCCGTCGGCGGTGGTGAACTTGCGGCCCTTGGTGTCGACCTCCAGCTCCTCGGCGCCGCAGACACAGGTCTTGCCCATGCCGCGGGCGACGACGGCCGCGTGCGAGGTCTTGCCGCCGCGCGAGGTGAGGATGCCCTCGGCGGCGATCATGCCGTCCAGGTCGTCCGGGTTGGTCTCGCGGCGGACCAGGATGACCTTCTCGCCGGAGCGGGACCACTTGACGGCGGTGTAGGAGTCGAAGACGACCTTGCCGATCGCGGCGCCCGGCGAGGCGGCCAGGCCCCAGGCGATCTGCTGCGACTCGGCGTTCGGGGCGAAGCGCGGGAACATCAGCTGGGACAGCTGGCCGCCGGTGACCCGCATCAGGGCCTCGTCCAGGTCGATCAGGCCCTGGTCGACGAGCTGGACGGCGATCCGGAAGGCGGCCGCGGCGGTGCGCTTGCCGACCCGGGTCTGGAGCATCCAGAGCTTGCCGCGCTCGATGGTGAACTCGATGTCGCAGAGGTCGCGGTAGTGGTTCTCGAGCTTGTGCATGATCGCCATCAGCTCGTCGTACGACTTCTTGTCGAGCTTCTCCAGCTCGGCCAGCGGCAGGGTGTTGCGGATGCCGGCGACGACATCCTCGCCCTGGGCGTTGGACAGGTAGTCGCCGTAGACGCCCTGGGTGCCGGTGGAGGGGTCGCGGGTGAAGGCGACGCCGGTGCCGGAGTCCTCGCCGAGGTTGCCGAAGACCATGGAGCAGACGTTGACCGCGGTGCCGAGGTCGTTCGGGATGCGCTCCTGGCGGCGGTACAGCCGGGCGCGGTCGCCGTTCCAGGAGTGGAAGACGGCGTGGATGGCGAGGTCCATCTGCTCGCGCGGCTCCTGCGGGAAGGCCCGGCCGGTCTCGCGCTCGACGATGCCCTTGAACACCTCGACCAGCTCGCGCAGGTCGGCGGCGTCCAGGTCCAGGTCGTCGGCGGTGCCCTTGGCGTGCTTGGCCTCGTCCAGGGCCTCCTCGAACAGCTCGCCGTCGACGCCCAGCACGGTCTTGCCGAACATCTGGACCAGGCGGCGGTAGGAGTCCCAGGCGAAGCGCTCGTTGCCGGACTGGGCGACGAGGCCGACCACCGAAGCGTCGGAGAGGCCGATGTTCAGGACGGTGTCCATCATGCCGGGCATGGAGAACTTGGCGCCCGAGCGCACCGACACCAGGAGGGGGTTGTCGGCCTGGCCGAGCTTCTTGCCCATCTCCTGTTCGAGGGCGTCCAGGTGGGCGCTGATCTCCTCGTGCAGCGAGGAGGGCTCGCTACCGGTCTCCAGGAAGACCTTGCAGGCCTCGGTGGTGATGGTGAACCCCGGAGGGACGGGGAGGCCCAGATTGGTCATCTCGGCCAGGTTCGCGCCCTTGCCGCCGAGAAGGTCCTTGAGGTCCTTGTTTCCTTCAGTGAAGGAGTAAACAAACTTCTGCTGGGACGGCACGGGTCGGTCTCCTCGTACGCGGTTGCCCTGACGCCGGAGAACATACCCATTTCGAAGGCACTTCTCTGCCCTGAATAGGCCACCCGAGGCCGGTACCCAGAGGTAACCCGCTAGATCGAATGCACATAAAGGCGTTCACCTCTGTTGGTGAAATCGTCCGCCTGACGCGAGCAACCCTTCGACTCTTGAACGCAACGAAACCGGAAGATCGTACGATCCGGACGCTGGGTAGCGACCGTGGGTCCGTCGCGTTGCCCCGGCTTGATTTCCTGCACCCGGATCGCCCGATCCCCGGCCGGCCGGCTTCGGGAAGCGTTTCACGGCCGACCTGTCCATTTCGTCCACTGACCCCGCGTCAGCCCCCACCGCATGTGGCAAGCGTCACCAGGGCATCTCACCGGTCGAACGTAGACCGCCTCCGCCGATCGTCGCACAGTGTCCGGAAACGTGCCCGTTCCGTGATCCTCGGACGCCAAAAAGGAGCCCTCCTGTCCAGAATGGACAAGAGGGCTGGGACCTAGTGGCAGGCGGGCCCAAGAGGCCTACCTCGACGGTCCGTACAGATCATCCGCCGGAGGTGTCCGATTCGGCGTCCTCGCCCGGTCGGGCGCAGTCATACGGATCGTCCAACCAGCCCTCCGGCAGGACCACCCGGTTGTTGCCGCTGGTCCGTCCGCGCGGGCCGTCCGCACCCGCCGGCCAGCCCTGCGCCTGCTCCACCTCCGACAGGGTTCCGGCCAGCTCGGCCAGCGAGGAGGAGTTGGCCAGCCGCACCCGCAGTTCGGAGCCGACCGAGAAGCCCTTGGTGTACCAGGCGACGTGCTTGCGGAAGTCGATCACCCCGCGCGCCTCGTCCCCGATCCACTCGCCGAGCAGCTGCGCGTGGCGCACCATCGCCCGCGCCACGTAGCCGAAGTCGGGACGGGCGTAGTCGGCGTCGCCCTCGAAGATCGCGACCAGGTCCTTGAACAGCCACGGCCGGCCCAGGCAGCCGCGGCCCACCACGACGCCGTCGCAGCCGGTCTCGCGCATCATCCGCAGCGCGTCGTCCGCCGACCAGATGTCCCCGTTGCCCAGCACCGGGATGTGCGCCGGAACGGACTCCCGCAGCCGGGCGATCGCCGACCAGTCGGCCGTCCCGCCGTAGTGCTGGGCGGCGGTGCGCCCGTGCAGGGCGATCGCGGACACGCCCTCCTCGGCGCCGATCCGGCCGGCGTCCAGGTACGTCAGGTGATCGTCGTCGATGCCCTTGCGCATCTTCATCGTCACCGGCAGGTCGCCCGCGTTGGCGACGGCCTCGCGCAGGATCTCGCGCAGCAGGTTGCGCTTGTACGGCAGCGCCGAGCCGCCGCCCTTGCGGGTCACCTTGGGGACGGGGCAGCCGAAGTTGAGGTCGATGTGGTCGGCCAGGCCCTCGTCCGCGATCATCCGCGCCGCCTTGCCGACGGTCACCGGGTCCACCCCGTACAGCTGGATCGAACGCGGCTTCTCGCTCGGGTCGAACCTGATCAGCTGCATGGTCTTGGCGTTGCGCTCGACCAGCGCCCGGGTGGTGATCATCTCCGAGACGTACAGGCCCTTGCCGCCGCTCTGCTCCCGGCAGAGGGTGCGGAACGGGGCGTTGGTGATGCCGGCCATCGGCGCCAGCACGACGGGCGGCCACACCCGGATCGGGCCGATGTCGAGCGGCGCGAACTCGGTGTCGGACGCGGTGGGTGCGGGCGTGGCTGTCATGCGCGGCTGACCTCGGGTAAGGGGGACGGGACTCTCCATTGTCCCCCACCCGGGTGAGCGGCCCCGCTGCGGCGGACCCGCGCGGGCCCCCCGGGGCGGGCTTCAGGACGGATTGACGGTGATCGACCCCGAGGTGACCGTCGCGTGGATCCGGTTCGGGCTGTCCGCGTCCGCCAGCTGCGGGTCGATCCGGCCGTCGCCGGAACCGACCTCGCTGGAGAAGGCGTAGCGGCTGTCCCTCGGCACCGTCATCGTCAGCGAGCCCGAGGTGGCCCTGGCCTCCACCCGCTCCGGGGCCCTGGCGAAGCCCAGCTCCATCGAACCCGAGGTGGTCCGCACGTCCACCCGCCGGGCGCTCAGGTTGGTGCCCTGGATCAGCCCGGAGGTGGCGCGCGCCGACACGTCCCCGGAGGTGTCCACCAGCAGCAGCTCCCCGGAGCCGAGCGACACGTCGACCGCCCCGCTCAGGCCCTCCACCCGCACCGAGCCGGAGCCCACCGCCCCCGACACCTCGGTCGAGGCCGGCACGTCCACCTCGATCTCGGCGCCGCAGCCGAAGTCCGCGACCGGCAGGACCTGCCGGCAGTGCAGCCCGACGGTGAGCAGGTCACCGTCGGGGACGGTCGTCACCACCGGCTTGCGCACCATCCAGTCCAGCCGCTGGTGGACCACCACATGGCCGTCCCGGCCCGCCCGCACCTTCACCGAGGCGTTGCCGGTCTCCAGCCGCAGCCGGTGGATCGGGCCGTCGTGCGACCAGTCCGCCGTCGTCTGCTGCTGCGCCACCACCGACCAGCTCTGCAGCCCGCCACCGACCATGACCAGGACGATCGCGGTCGTCCCGGCCACCCGCCATGCCTTCGCGACCGCCACCGTTACCCGACCTCCAGGAACCGCAGCACCGCCATCACCCGGCGGTGGCTGTCCTCGGCCGGCGGCAGCGCCAGCTTGGTGAAGATCGAGTTGATGTGCTTGGCCACCGCGCTGTCACTGACCACCAGCGAACCGGCGATCGCGGCGTTGGAACGGCCCTCCGCCATCAGCGCCAGCACGTCCCGCTCGCGCGGGGTCAGCCGTTCCAGCGGATCCCGGTGCCGGCGCACCAGCAGCTGGGCGACCACCTCCGGGTCCAGCGCGGTGCCGCCCTCGGCGACCCGCTGCAGCGCCTCCACGAAGTCGTCCACATTGGCCACCCGCTGCTTGAGCAGGTAGCCGACCCCACTGGTGTTGGTCGCCAGCAGGTCCGCGGCGTAACGCTCCTCCACGAACTGCGAGAGCAGCAGGACGGCGACCTCCGGCCACTGCCGGCGGATCACCATCGCCGCCTTCACGCCCTCGTCGGCGAAGCCCGGCGGCATCCGGACGTCCGTGACCACCACCCCGGGCCGGTGCTCCTCGACCGCGGCCAGCAGTTCGACGGCGTCCCCGACCGCGGCCACGACCTCGAAGCCCACCGCCTCCAGGACCTTGACCAGCCCGGCCCTCAGCAGGACCGAGTCCTCGGCGATCACAGCACGCACGGCAACTCCACAGTGATGGTGGTGGGGCCCCCGAGGGGGCTGAGAACGGACAGCGTGCCGTCGACCGACGCGGCGCGCTGGCGCAGACCGGTGAGCCCGGTGCCCCGCGAGGCGTCCGCGCCGCCCACGCCGTCGTCGGTGACGACCAGGCGCAGCCGGCCGCCGGCCGTCCGCACCGAGAGGTCGACCCGGTTGGCCCGGGCGTGCTTGGCCACGTTGGTGAGCGCCTCGGAGACCGTGAAGTAGGCGACCGCCTCGACGGTCGGGGCCACCGCCTCCGTCAGGTCCACGTCCAGGCGCACCGGCAGCGGGGCGCGCGCCGCGATGCCCGACAGCGCCGCGTCCAGGCCACGGTCCTCCAGGACCGCCGGATGCAGGCCGCGGACCAGGTCACGCAGCTCGTCGATGGCCGCCTGGGCCTCCTCGTGCGCCTCGACGATCACCTGCATGACCTCCGGCGGGACGTCCTTGAGGGTGCGCCGGGCCAGGCCCAGGTTCATCGCCAGGGAGGTCAGGCGCTGCTGGGCGCCGTCGTGCAGGTCCCGCTCGATCCGGCGGCGCTCGGTGTCCACCGCGTCGACCAGCCCGGCCCGGCTCTCGGCGATCTCCTCGACCCGCCGCTCCAGCGCCTCCGCCCGGTCGGGGCCCAGCAGCAGCCGGGCCGCCCACACCTCCAGCCCCGCCAGTACGGACGCCGCCCAGGGCAGCACGACCAGCAGCAGCACCCCGACGGCCGTCAGCCCAACGTCCAGCCCCGCCAGCTCCGACCGCAGCCCGGTACCGACCGGCATCAGCCAGATCCAGCCGTACAGGGTGGTCAGCACCACGGCCGTCCCCCAGAGGTACACCACCCCCACGGCGCCCGCCGCGAGCACCGGGCCGACCACCAGGTGGTACAGCACCTGGCGCCAGGTCAGCCCCAGCAGCAGGGCCCGGAGACCGACCGGCCGGCGCGGCGGCGGGATCTCCACCCCGTGCAGGGCGCGCAGCCGGCCGCGCTGCAGCGCGGTCAGCGGGCGGGTGCAGACCAGGACCGCGGCGAGCAGCGGGAAGAGCAGCTTGGACTCGGTGAAGGCCAGCCAGACCGGCAGGGCCACCGGGATCCCGGCGGCTATGAAACGGGTGTCCCGCCAGGCGCCGGGCGACCACGGTGGACGCCTGAGGCTCCTGACGAGCGCTCGGCGCAACGTGGTGGAGGACATGCCGGACAGCGTAGGGCCCGGTGATCAACAGCCGCCATGAAGGGGGGTGCCCTCCTGGGGTGTACCTGGCTACACCCCCGATTCGGGGCGGAGCACCACCGACAGGAGGGGGTGCCGGGCGAAAGGCTTGGGGACATGACGAGCACCGCACCGCACTCCGCCACTCCGCCGCACGGGCGGCGCCTCCCCGGGAACCACGGGGGTGCTCCCGGGGGCGCGCTCCACCCGGCGTCGGAGCCGGAGGGGTCGCTGCCCGTCGGGGCCGGGCCCTGGTCGGTCCGCAGTGTCGGTACCGGCCGCGGCCGGGCCGCGCTGGAGCTGTACCAGCACGGCGAGCTGACCGACGTCCTGGTCGCCGCCCGGCTCACCCCGCAGCTGCTGCGCGGGGCGAGGCGCAGCCCGTCCGGCGGGCGGTCCTGGCACGTGCTCGCCTGGGGCCGGCTGGCCGAGGGCGCCGCGGCGCCCTCGGTGGAGTTCACCGGGCGGCGGGCGCTGCGGGCCGCCCGGTCGGCGCGGGCCGCGCAGTCCGCGGCCGTGGCCGTGGTGGCCGGGCGGTTCTGGCTCGCCTGGGCCGAGGGCCCGTTCGACGCGGTGCTGGTCGGGCACCCGGCGGGCGGGCCCACCGAGCGGCTGGCGCTGGAGCGGGTCCGGTTCCGGGTCCGTCCGGCGGGGGGTGCGGCATGAGCACCGCCGTCCTCACCGCCCGGCCCCTCGGCACGGCCGCCCCGTTCGTCCTGCCCGAGCGCTTCGCCCGGGTGCCCGCCATGGCGGCGGTCGCCCTGCTGCCCTGGCTGGCCATCCTCGCCGCCTGCCACGAGACGCCGTGGGTCGTGCTCGACCTCGTCGAGTTCTCCGCCCTGCTCTCGCTGGACGCGCTGCTGCGCCGGCGCAGCGCCGCCGCGCTGTGGGCGGGCGCGGCGGCAGCCGTGCTGCTCACCGGCGACGCGCTGGCGGACATCGCCTGCGCCGGGCCGGGGCACGCGGTGATCGCGGCGCTCGTCATGGCCTGCTGCGTCGAGCTGCCGCTCGCGGCGGTGTGCCTGCTGCTCGGGCGGGACGCGGCCCTGCGGGCCTGAGGCCTGCCTGAGGCCCGTTCTGAGGGCCGTTCTAGAGCGAGGTCGGCAGGTGGTCCATCAGCGCGCGGGTCCCGTCGTCCAGCGGGGTGTAGGTGATCATCCGGGTGCCCATCCGGGGGCTGAGCCAGAAGTTGGTGTACTCGCAGCTCAGCAGGCCCACGCCGGGCACCTGGAACCGCTTGATGCCGTTGACCGGCCGCATCACGTCGTGCCGCTGCCAGAGCTCCGTGAAGTCCGGCGAGGCCCTGAGCACCCGGGCCAGCAGCGCCTTCCAGGCCGGCTCCGAGCTGTGGTCGGCCATCGCCGAGCGGAACCGGGCCACCATACCCAGGCGTTCGGTGCGGTAGTCGACCAGCACCTCGCGGAACTGCGAGGGCGTGAACGCCATCCACATCAGGTTCCGGTCCTCGGGCGGCAGTTCGGCGAGGTCGCCGACGATCCCGGTGTACTGCGCGTTGTACGCCAGCACGTCGTAGCGGGAGTTGACCACCACCGCCGGGAACGGCGCCAGCTGGTCCAGCAGCAGCCGCACGCTCGGCGTCACCGTGGGGCACTCCAGGACCGGCGCCGGGTCGTCCGCGCCCGCCAGGGTGAACAGGTGCGCGCGCTCGCTCGGGTCCAGCAGCAGCGCCCGGGCCACCGCGTCCAGCACCTGGGCGGACACCTGGATGTCCCGCCCCTGCTCAAGCCACGTGTACCAGGTCACCCCGACGGCGGCGAGCTGCGCGACCTCCTCCCGGCGCAGCCCGGGCGTGCGGCGGCGGCCGGTCATCGGCAGGCCCACCTGCTCGGGCGCGATCCGCTCCCGGCGGCTGCGCAGGAACGCGGCCAGCTCGTGCCGACGGGCGTCGCCGGCGCCGACCGGGCCGAACGGGCGCGGCCCGGCGGCGGCGGTGGTGGGGGCGGCGGCGGGGGCGCCGGGCGGCGTGGTGGCGGCCGGCGTGGTGAGGGCCGTACGGGCTTGTGCGGCGGGGGTCAGCAGGCTCATGCTCCCCAGCATGCGGCAGCCGTCAGCCTATTGCCAGGTACTTCTTATACCTGGATAACCACACTCTGGTACCAGGGTACGGAGCGGCGGATCGTATGACCCGTGACCCAACAACTCGCCGTCGCCCCCACCCCCGGCCGCACCGCCACCACCCCCGGCACCGCAGCCACCCGCGCCCTCGCCACCGACGCCCCCTCCGCTCCGCCCGCCGGCCCCTCGCTCGGCACCGCCGGGCTGGTCACCGTCCTGCTCGGGGCCTTCCTGCCGATGCTCGACTTCTTCATCGTCAACGTCGCCCTGCCCACCATCGACCAGGACCTGGCCGCCGGACCCGCCGTCCTCGAACTGGTCGCCGCCGGCTACGGCATCGCCTTCGCCGTCCTGCTCGTCCTCGGCGGACGCCTCGGCGACATCTTCGGCCGCCGCCGGCTCTTCGTCGTCGGCGCCGCCACCTTCGCCCTCACCTCGCTGGCCTGCGGCCTCGCCCCCGACGCGTGGTCCCTGGTGGCCGCCCGGGCCGCCCAGGGCGCCTCGGCCGCGCTGCTGATCCCCCAGGTGCTCGGCACCATCACCGCCGCCACCGACGGCGCCCGGCGCGGGCGGGCGCTCAGCGTCTACGGCGCGGTCGGCGGGATCTCCGTGGTGATCGGCCAGGTGCTCGGCGGCATGCTCGTCGCCGCCGACCTGTTCGGCAGCGGCTGGCGCTCCGTCTTCCTGCTGAACGTGCCGTTCGCACTGCTCGCCGTGGTCCTCGCGGTCCGCTACGTCCCCGAGAGCAAGGCCCCCCAGGCCGCCCGGGTCGACATCCCCGGCACCGTCCTGCTCACCGCCACCCTGCTCTCCCTGCTCATCCCGCTGATGGAGGGCCGCGCCGCCGGCTGGCCGCTCTGGTCCTGGGTCCTGCTCGGGCTGTTCCCGGTCTTCGCCGTCTCCTTCGCCCTGGTGGAACGCCGCGCCGAACGGCGCGGCGACATCCCGCTGGTGCCGCCGACCCTGCTGCGCATCCCGGAGATGCGGCGCGGCCTCGGCATCGCGCTCCCCTACTTCGCGGGCTTCGGCGGCTTCATGTTCGTCATCGCGGTCGCCCTCCAGCAGGGCCTCAAGCTCGGCCCGGTCGCGGCCGGCTGGGCACTCGTCCCGATGGCCGTCGGCTACTTCAGCGCCTCGCTCGCCGGCCCGCGCCTGATCGGCCGCTGGGGCAGCCGGGTGCTCAGCGCCGGGGCCGTCGTCCAGGCCGCCGGCCTCGCCACCCTCGCCGTCACCGTCCTCGCCGACTGGGCGCACTTCTCCCCGCTGCGCATGGCCCCGGGCGTCGCCCTCGCGGGCATCGGACAGGGCCTGATCGGCACCCCGCTGTTCCGGGTCGTCCTCTCCAAGGTGCCCGCCGCCCGGGCGGGCGTCGGCAGCGGGGTCCTCGCCACCGGCCAGCAGTCCAGCCTCGCCTTCGGCGTCGCCACCCTCGGCACCCTCTACCTGTCGCTCTCCCCCAGCCTCGGCATGGGCCGCACACTCGCCCTCTGCCTGGGCATCCAGCTCCTCGGCTCGTTCACCATCCTCTACCTGACCACCCGGCTCCCCCGGTCCATCGGCTGAGCCACCGGGCCCCCGGGCCCGGGCGCCGGCGGACGGCCTCGCGATCGCACGCCGATCGCGAGGCCCTCGGCGCTCCCGGGGCGCGGGCGGCGGCTCGAGGACCTGGTCCGCGACGGCACCATCGACCCGGAGAACGCCGCCACGGCACGCGGCCTGGCCGACTGGACCCCGCCGGCCTTCATCACGTACGACAAGCGCCTGGCCGACGCGGCCGAGGAACGCGACCTGCCGGTGGTCGCGCCCGGTCGGCCGACCGGCTCCCGATAGCGGACCCGTTCGAGGCCCCGGCCCCGTCGGATCCACCGTGCGATTCACGTTGGAACCATTCGCACACGGGGAAAGCTGCCACCATGACCTTCACCCTGCTGTTCCTGCTCGCGCTCGTCGCCACCATCGTCGGTACCACCGGCCTCCTGGTGCGCCGGGAGCAGGCGCGCCGGCTCCACTCGGACGACGTGGAGGGGATGCTGATCGAGCGGCAGCGGACCGCCCGGGCGGCGTCGCTGCGGACGACCTATTCGAGCATGGCCGTCCACCACGGCACCGGCCTGGTGGCCGACGACGTGTACCGGCACCAGGCCTGACGCCCCCCCGGGGCGGCGCCCCGGCTCACCGGGGCGAGCCGGCTCCCCGGCACAGGGCCGTGTCCACGACGGCCTCCAGGTGCCCGGTCACGGCGTAGTCGGCCGGGACGGTGGTCACCGCGATGTTGACGGCGCGGCCGTCGTCGGTGGCGCCGCCCCGGGTCTCGTACCCCGGGATGTCGCCGCCGTGCCCCCAGTAGACCCCGCCGCAGGAGAGCGGCCGGGCGAAGATCCCCAGCCCGGCGCCCATGCCGCCGTCCCCGACCGGGACGGTGGTGCGCATCTGGGCGAGTTGGGCGGCCGGGAGGAGGCGGCCGGGGACGAGCAGGTCGGTGAAGAAGCGGTTGAGGTCGGAGTCCGTGGAGATCATCTGCCCGGCCGCCCAGCCCGCCGAGGGGTCCATCTCGGTGAAGTCGCGCAGCGGCCCGTCGGCGGCGTCCCTGCGGTAGCCCTTGGGGTGGGGCTCCCGGATGGTCCGGTCGCCGACCGCCGGGAAGTAGGTGTGCCGCAGCCCGAGCTTCCGGACGATCCGCCGGTCGATCTCCTCGGCGAGCGGGCGGCCGGTGACCTTCTGGACGATCAGCCCGGCCAGCACGTAATTGGTGCTGCTGTAGCCGAACTTGGTGCCCGGGTCGAACACGGACTTCTGCCCGAGGGCGAGGTCCAGGAGTTCGCGCGGCTCGAAGTACCGGTTGCGGAGCGAGGCTTCGTCGAGGAGCCCTTCATAGTCGGGCAATCCGCTGGTGTGCTGGAGGAGTTGGCGGACGGTGATGTGCCGCCCGTCGATCCCCTCGCCGTGGACCAGGCCGGGCAGGTAGTCGTCGACCTTGGCGTCGAGGTCGACCTTCCCCTCCCCGACCAGTTGCAGGACGAGGACGGCGGTGAAGGTCTTGGTGTTGCTGCCGATCCGCACCTGCCCGTCGACCGGCACCTTCGCCCCGGTGGCCAGGTCCCCCACTCCCGCCGTGTAGTGCCGGGCCCGGCCGTCCCGGCCCTGCACGGTCGCCAGCGCGGCGGGCAGGCCGTCCGTCCGCACCAGCGCGTTCAGCCCCTGCTGTACGGGGTCCGGACCGGCGGCGGCAAGAGCGGTGGACGGCATCAGGACGCCGAGGGAGGCGGCCGCCGAGAGTGCGAGCGCGATGTGGCGGATCTTCCTGCGCACGAGTCAACTCCTCTGGGATCGTGGGGAGTGGAGCCTCCCTGGTCACGATCGCCAGTCTGGTCGCACGGTTCGCAGGCGACCTCCCCCGATCGGGGGAGCACCGCCGCCGGTCTCCAGGCGGGCCGGAGGGGTCAGGGCAGGCCGGAGGGCTCACGGCCGGGCGGGCCCGCGCAGCGGCAGTGTCCGGCTGTAGACGACGCTCGTGGTGGTGCTGCCGAAGCCGGCCAGCTCGTCCATGAGGGTTTCCAGGTGCTCCATGGAGGTCGCCGCCACCTTCAGGGTGTAGCAGTCGTCGCCGGTGGTGCGCAGGCATTCCAGGACCTCCCGCCGCTCGGCGAGCAGCCGGCGCAGCGGCTCGTGTCGGTTGCCCGGGTACTTCAGCCGGACGACGGCGAGCACCGGGTAGCCGACCTTGGCCAGGTCGACCACGGCGTGGTAGCCGGTGATGACGCCCAGCGCCTCCAGGTTCCGCACCCGTTCGGTGGTCGCCGACGGGCTGAGGCTCACCCGTCGTCCCAGCTCGCTGAGGGAGATCCGGGCCTCCCGTTGCAGCTGTTCGATGATCGCCCAGTCGGTGTCGTCAAGATTCACGGCCATGGCGCGAATCTACCGGGAGAACCACGGGAAACCGCCGCTCACGGCGGGAAGTCTCCATTCCGTTCGCCATGATCACGGGGATAGCCTCGGAGCATGCAATTCGGCGTCAACGTACCGAACTTCGGACCGGGGACCGACCCCGGCGTCCTCCGCGAATGGGCCCGGACCGTGGAGGGGCTCGGCTTCGACCTCCTCATGGTGTCGGACCACGTGGCGGTCACGCCGGACGTGGCCCAGCGCTACCCGGAGCCGTTCTACGATCCGTTCACCACGCTGTCCTGGCTGGCCGGGACCACCACCGGCCTGCGGCTCGGCACGACCGTGCTCATCCTGCCGTACCGGAACCCGCTGCTGGTGGCCCGGATGGCCGGCAGCCTCGACCGGCTCAGCGGCGGCCGGTTCGTGCTCGGGGTGGGGGTCGGCTGGGCGCGCCAGGAGTTCGAGGCGCTCGGCGTGCCGTTCGGCTCGCGCGGCAGGCTCACCGACGAGTACCTGGAGACGCTGCGGGAGACCTGGCAGGCGGGGGACGGAGGCGGCGCGGTGCCGGTCTGGATCGGCGGCCACAGCGCGGCGGCCCTGCGGCGGACGGCCCGGTTCGGCGACGCCTGGCACCCCCTGCGGCTCCCCCTCGACCGGATGCGGTCGGTGCTGGCCGAGCACCCGGTGCCGGGGTTCGCGCCGCGCATCGCCCTGCGGCTGACCGCCGCCCCGGTCGACGGCCCCGAGCGGCCGGCCGGCGTCGGCAGCATCGAGCAAGTCATCGACGATCTACGGCAGTTGCGCGACCTCGGCGCCGGGACCGTCGTCTTCGACCCCTACCACGGGGATCCGGAGGAGACCCGTCGGCCGCAGACCGCCTGGCAGGACCTCACCACCGTGGCCGCCCACTGGAAGGCACTGACACCGTGATCACCGAAGCCGACGAGGCCCTCCTGCGCCGCGCCCTCGCCATCGCGGCCCGCGCCGTCGCCCAGGGCGACGCCCCGTACGGGTCCCTGCTGGCCGGCCCGGACGGCGGGATCCTCGCCGAGGCGCACAACACGGTGCGCCGCGACAACGACATCACCGCCCACCCGGAGCTGAAGCTCGCCCGCTGGGCCGCCCGCGAACTCGACCCCGACACGGCCGCACGCACCACGATGTACACCAGCTGCCAGCCGTGCGGGATGTGCGGCGGCGGCATCGTCCGCTCGGGCATCGGCCGGGTCGTGTACGCGCTGTCGACGGACCAACTCGTCACCCTCAACCCCGAGTCGGGCGCCTGGCCGACGCCGGCGGAGGACGGCCCGGCGCTGCACGAGGAGGCCCGCCTCCCCATCGAGGCGTACTACCGGCCGAGTTGAGCGGTTCCGGGGCCGCGCGAGCAGACTCCCGGCGGCGTCCGACCGTCCCGTACCGCACCCCGTCCACGGGTGCGGTACGGGACTTCGGCATGTCCGGGGGCGTCGACCGAGGCCTCAGTCCTGGGGTGGCTCGGACGTCAACTGACCTGACGCGCGGGCCAGCAGGTCGATCAGCAGGGCGCGCTCCTCGGCACTGAAACCGTCGGCGATCCGCTGCTCGATGGCGACGGCCTTCGCGTCGGCCCGGGCGAGCAGCCGACGCCCGTCGTCGGTGAGCAGGACTTCGACCACCTTGCGATGCCAGGGGTGCGGCCGGCGGGTGACCAGCCCCTTCGCCTCCAGGTTGGCGAGCACGGTGGCGATGGTCTGCGGGGTGACCAGACAGGCGCGGGCGAGCGCGGCGGCGGAGAGCCCGGGCCGGTCGTCGAGCATGTACAGCGCGACGTACTGCGGCACCGTGAGCCCGAGCGGGCGGAGCGCGGCGTTCTTGGCCGCCATCAGCTCCTGTTCCACCCGCTTGACGTGCAGCCCGAGGCGTTCGGTGACCGGCATCTCCATGCGCCGATCGTACGTCACCGGCTCGAACCCTGATCGATGACAGGGTTCTGCTACATGACAGAGCTCTGCTATGTTTTCGCCATCGCCCGGCACCCCACCCACGGAGGCACCCCTTGACCCCCTCGGCACACCCCGCACCGCTCGACCACGTCGTCGCCGGATCCGGCCCGGGCCTCGTCCTGATCCACGGCACCGGCGCCGACGCGGCCTCCAACTGGGGACCGCTCATCGACACACTGCGCGACCGGTACACCGTCGTCGCCCCCAACCTGCCCGGCGCCGGCGCCACCCCCGTCGACCCGGCACCGCTCGACCAGGACTCCCTCGCCGACCGGATCGCCGCCACCGCCCGGGCCGCCGGACTCGAACGGTTCCACCTCGTCGGCCACTCGGTCGGCGCGGCCCTCGCCACGGCCGTCGCCGCCCGGCACCCCGACGCCGCGACCTCGCTCACCCTGCACGCCGGATGGGTCAGGACCACCCCGCGCGAAGCCTTCATGTTCGACCTGTGGACCCGACTGCTCCGCACCGACCCGGCCCTGCTCGCCCGCCACCTGGTCCTCACCGCGATGAGCCCCGGCCTCCTCGCCGCCCTCGACGACGACGGGTTCGCCGAACTGGCCGCAGGCTTCACCGCCATGCTCGACGAGCGCGTCCTCGGCCAGATCGAACTCGACGCCCGCATCGACCTGCGCGACGCGGTCCGCCGGATCACCGCGCCCACCATCGTCCTCGCCAGCGCCGACGACCGGATCCTCCCGCCCCACCACCAGCGCGAACTGGCCGCCGCGATCCAGCGGGCCGACTACCGCGAGGTCCCCGGCGGCCACGGCCTGCCGTTCGAGGACCCGGCGCGGTTCTTCTCCCTCATCGCCGAGTACGTGGACGAGCACCAGGCACGCACCCTGGCCTGAAGGCAGAGCCCGAAACCCCGACGTGGAGCACCGAGGTGGAGCCCGGGCCGGTGAAGCCCGGGCCGGCCACCCGGAAAATACTTCTCCCGGGACCGATGAGTCCGGGCGGCGGCGGCAGTCATACCTGCGAAAGCAAACGACAGCCGACCGGGGAGACCTGAAATGTCCAGCACCACCACCGCCACCTCCGCCTCCTCCACCACCGCCTCTGGCACCTCCGCCTCCGGCAAGACCGTGGTCCGGGTGGTGTGGACGCTGCGGATCCTGCTCGCGCTCTTCTTCGCCCTGGCCAGCGCGCTGCCCAAGCTGCTCGCCCTCCCCGCCGCGACGACCGTCTTCGACGCCATCGGGGTGGGCCACTGGTTCATGTACCTGACCGGACTGGTGGAGTTGGCCGGAGCGGTCGGCCTGCTGGTCCGCCGGCTCGCCGGCCCGGCCGCGGCGGCGCTGATCGTCTTCCTGGTGTTCGCGTTCGTCACCCAGCTCACCGCGATGCACGGCGAGAACGCCGGGACCCCGTTCCTCTTCATGGTGCCGCTGGCCGTCATCGCCTGGAACCGGCGCGCCGAGACGGCCGCGCTGCTCGGCCGCCGGCGCTGACCCCGCGTACGGACGGCAGCCGGCCGGGGCAGGTCCCGGCCCCGCCCCGGCCGGCCGCCCGCTCCGCCACGCACCACCCCGACCCGGCGGGCCTACGGGAAAAGCACTTGGTCCGATCCGACCGACGGTCAGACAATCACCGGATGACCGATGACCAGAGCGAGTTCCACCGGCGCCGCGCGGCCCGCATGTCCTGCAAGCGGTTCCTCTCCGGCGAACGCCTCCTGAGCATCCGTGAGCGCCTCGACCGACTCACCACCCTGGACGGCCTGGACGTCTGCCCGGACTTCTACGGCAGCGACGGCCCGGTACGGGAGGTGGAGGAGCGGACCGCCGCACTGCTCGGCAAGGAGGACGCGGTCTTCTTCCCCACCGGCACCATGGCGCAGCAGGTCGCCCTCCGCCACCACGCGGAGCGCACCGGCAACCCCGCCGTCGCACTGCACCCGCTCAGCCACCTCGAACGCCACGAGCGCCACGCCTACACCCAGCTCACCGGCCTGCGCGGCCTCTGGCCCACCACCGAACAGCGCCAGCCCACCGCCGACGAACTCCGCGCGCTCGGAGAACCGTTCGGCACCCTCACGGTCGAACTCCCGCTGCGCGACCCGGGCTACCTCCTCCCCACCTGGGACGAGCTGACCGAACTCGTCGCCGCGGCCCGCGAATCCGGCGCCCGGGTGCACTTCGACGGCGCCCGCCTCTGGAACACCACGGTCCACTTCGGCAGGCCGCTGGACGAGATAGCCGCCCTCGCCGACAGCGTCTACGTGTCCTACTACAAGGACCTCGGTGGCATGAGCGGCGCCGCCCTCGCCGGCGACGCCGCGCTCACCGCCTACGCCCGCACCTGGCGCCACCGCTACGGCGGCCAGCTCTCCCAGCAGTGGCCGGCCGCCATCGCCGCGCTCGACGGCCTGGACAACGTCCTGCCCCACCTCGCCGGCCACACCCGGCACGCGGCGACCCTCGTCCCCGCCCTGGCCGCCCTCCCCGGCGCCCGCCTCCACCCGGAGACCCCGCCCACCCACGAGTTCCAGCTCTGGCTCCCCCACCCGGCGGAGGCCCTGAACGCCGCCCACCTCGCGCTCGCCGAACAGGAGGGCACCTGGTTCGTCTCCCACTGGACGGACGCCGCCCCCGGCCTCGCCATGGCCGAGGTCAGCCTGGGCGAACCGGCCCGGTCCTGGACGGCGGACGAGGTGACGGCGGTCGGCCTGCGCTTCCTCGAACTGGCCGCCGCGGCGACGGACCCCGAGACCCGATAGGGACGAAACCCGCTGGGCCGCCCCCGGGCTTTGTGTCAAGATGACGATATGAGCGAGATGCACGTGGGGGACCCGGCCGTCGTCCGCAGCCGCCAGGAGCTGGCGGCGCTGATGGCCGACGGGGTGCACCCGAAGTGGGTGATGTTCTGGGGCCACACCGAGCGCAAGGGCGGCGGCACCCGGCAGGAGTGCCTGAGCCAGTGGTGGCCGGGCGAGTTCACCGTCGACGGGGTGACGTACGCCTCCGCCGAGCACTGGATGATGGCCGGCAAGGCCCGGATGTTCGGGGACACCGCCATCGAGCGGCGGGTGCTGGCGGCCCGGACGCCGGCCGAGGCCAAGAAGCTGGGGCGGCTGGTCGAGGGCTTCGACGACGAGGCCTGGGTGGCCGGGCGGTTCGAGCTGGTGGTGGCGGGCAACGTCGCCAAGTTCGGGCAGGACGAGACGCTGCGCGCGTACCTGCTGGGCACCGGCAGCCGGGTACTGGTCGAGGCCAGCCCGGTGGACCGGATCTGGGGCATCGGGCTGGCGGCCGACGACATCCGGGCGCAGCGGCCCGACGAGTGGCGCGGGTTGAACCTGCTCGGCTTCGCGCTGATGGAGGCGCGGGCGCGCCTGGCCGCGTGAGCACGGTCGCGCCGCTGCTGGACACGGCGGTGGCGGCCTCGGCCGTCGCCGCCCTGGTCCTGGTGCCCCGGGTGCTGCGGCGGGAGGCCCGGCCCGGACCCCGGCCCGAGGCCCGGCGCGGGCACGGGCGCGGTGTCGGGCCGGAGGCGGCGCTGGCGGTCGTCGTCGCGCTGCTCTGCCTCAACCAGCTGCTGGTCACGGTCCATGTGAACCGGGTCCACGGCGGGGACCCGTCCTTCATCGCCCGCCACCTGCCGCCCGGGTGGTTCGACGTCCCCCGGCTGGATCCCGCCTCCTTCCTCGGCTCGCTCGCCGCCCGTTTCCCGGCGCCGGAGCTGCTCGCCCCGTCCGTCCTGCGGGTTCCGGCGCTCCTCGAACTGCCGCTCGTACTCCTGGCGTTCGTGTCGGTCGTGCGGCGGCTGGACGGCGCCCTGTACCTCCGGCTGGCCCGCTCGCCGCTCGTCCCGCTGGCCGCCGTCTCGTACACCGCCGCGTTCTGCGCGGTCGAGTGGGACCTGCGGAACCCGTACACCGTGGACGACCTCGTCCTGCGCGTGCTGTCCGCCGCCGTCACACCGCCGCTGATCGCCTGGCTCGCCCGGCGCGAACCCGCCACCGGCCGCCCCGACCGCCCCGACCACTCAGGGCGCCCCGACCGCCCCGGGCACCCGGACCGCCCCGCGCCCCGCAGCCTGTTCCTCTTCGCCCTCGACCTGTGGGCGTACGGCCAGTTGATGCTGGTGCTGTACGACACCGTGCTGCTCTACAACCTCGCCCGGGTCGGCGACCGCCTGCTGCCCGCCGCGGCCGCGGCAGCGGTCCTCACCGCCACCCGCTTCGTCCCGTCCCGGGCGGCGGCGCCCGGCCCCCGCACCGCCGCGCTCGCGGCGACGATCGGCCGGGCGCTGGCGCTGTTCCTGGTCCCCGCCCTCGCGATCCGCTACGCGGGGTCCTTCGGCACGCCCCGACTCGCCGCCCTCGCCGGGCTCGTGGTGATCGGGGCGGCGGCCCGGCGGGACACCCTGCGGCTGCTCCTGCCCGCCGTCGCGGGCGCCGGCGTCGGGTACGCCCTCGCCGTCCTCGCCCCGGGCCCGTACTACGAGGCGACCCTGCTGCGGAGCGCGACCGGCGCACTTCTTGCCGCGACCGCCCTCTGCGCGCTCCTTGACACCACTCGGGCACGACTGGTCGTGCGCTCTTAACTCCCCCGCCACATACCGACGTCAGGATGTCCTGCAGTCAGGGTCCGGATGGACAGGTTGGGGCGATCATGGGCATGCGGCCGACGGGACAATCCGCAGGCCGGCCGCCGGAGGGCGAGCAACAAGCCGCCGAACTCCGCGCAGAGCTGGACGAGTTACTCCGTGCGAGCCGCTACGCGAGCCAGCGTGAACGGCGGTTGAACGAGGCGATCCGGGCCTCCCCGGCGCGGCACCGGCCGGACGGCGACCTGCTGCGGCAGCTCGCCCAGGCCCGCACCCTCCGCGCGGGGCTGGGCGCCCGCTGCCTCCAACTCAGCGACCAGCTCGAAGCGTTGGAGGTCCGACTCAGACACGGGCAGCAGGAGCCACCCGGCGGGCACCCGCAGCAACCGCACCACCAGCCGGGCCCGTACCACCAACCCGAGCCGCACCCCGCACCCCAGCACCCCGCAGCCCAGCACCCCGCATCACAGCACCCCGCGCCGCAGCACCCCGCACCGCAGCAGCCCGCGCCCCCGAAGGCCGCACCGCCCCCCGCCCGACCCGACATCGGCGCCCTCACCGAGCGGATCACCACCCTCCACCGCGCCGGCTCCCTCGCCGAGGCCGCGGAACTGCTCGACCAGGCCGCCGCCCGCCTGGGCCCCGCCGACGCCGCACTGCTGGTCGGCATGCTGGCCCAGTACGGCCCGACCGGCGCCTCCCTCCACCTCGCCCGGGGCGCCGCGCGCTCCGCCCCCGAACACGCCGTCACCGTCCTGGCCGAGCTGCGCGAGCTGGGCCTGGCCGAGGAGGCGGCCGAACTGTTCCACGCCTTCTGGTCCTACCCGGCCGCCTCCGTCCCGGGCCTGCTGTCGGCGCTGGAGCGGGCCGGGCAGACCGCCGACGCCGCGACGCTGCTCTGGGAGTGGGGCACGGCACCGACGCCCGAACTGACCTCCCTCGCCGCCTGCCTCCAGCAGCACGGCCGCCCGGGCGACGTCCGGACCCTGCTGCGCCAGGCCGCCGGCCGCCCCACCGCCGACCTCGCCGAGCTCGCGACCGCGCTGCCGCCGGCGCTCGCCACCGCCCTGCTGCACGAACTGGCGGCGCTCCGGCCGCCCGCCGAACTGGTCCGGCTGTCGGCCGCGTTGGACGGCGCCGGCAGCCGGGACCTGTACGGGCAGCTGCTGGGCGCGCTGCTCGCCGACGGGCCCCGCCACCGCACCACGCTCGCCGCCCTGCGCGCGGCCGGCCTGCCGACCGCCCCGCGCGCCGCGCCGCGCTCGCGCTGGGGGCGGCGCTGAGCCGGGACGTACGGGCCTGAGCCAGGGAGGACAGGCCTGGAGGCCGCCCCCCCGGGAGCGGCCGAACGGCAGGGAGCCCCCGCCCGCCCCGGGCAGGGCGGACGAGGGCTCCCGAGCGGAAGGACCGGGCCTAGCAGCCGATCAGGCGCGCCGCGAGGTACGCCTTCACCTGGTCCAGCGAGACGCGCTCCTGCGACATGGTGTCGCGGTCGCGGACGGTCACCGCGTTGTCCTCGAGGGTGTCGAAGTCGACGGTGACGCAGAACGGCGTGCCGATCTCGTCCTGGCGGCGGTAGCGCTTGCCGATCGCGCCGGCGTCGTCGAACTCGACGTTCCACGCGGTGCGCAGGTCGGCGGCCAGGCCGCGGGCCTTCGGGGAGAGGTCGGCGTTGCGCGACAGCGGCAGCACGGCGACCTTGACCGGGGCCAGGCGCGGGTCGAGCCGCATGCCGACGCGCTTCTCCATGACGCCCTTGGCGTTCGGCGCCTCGTCCTCGAAGTAGGCGTCGATCAGGAAGGCCAGCATGGCGCGGTTGAGGCCGGCCGCCGGCTCGATGACGTACGGGAAGTACCGCTCGCCGGACTCCTGGTCGAAGTACTTGAGGTCCTGGCCGGACGCCTCGCTGTGCACGCGCAGGTCGTAGTCGGTGCGGTTGGCGACGCCCTCCAGCTCGGAGAACTCGGAGCCGCCGAAGTTGAAGCGGTACTCGATGTCCACCGTGCGCTTGGCGTAGTGGGAGAGCTTCTCCTTCGGGTGCTCGAAGAAGCGCATGTTCTCGGTGCGCAGACCGAGGCCGACGTACCAGTCCCAGCGCTGCTGGAGCCAGTACTCGTGCCACTGCTCGTCCTCGCCCGGCTTGACGAAGAACTCCATCTCCATCTGCTCGAACTCGCGGGTGCGGAAGATGAAGTTGCCGGGGGTGATCTCGTTGCGGAAGCTCTTGCCGGTCTGGGCGATGCCGAACGGCGGCTTCTTGCGCGAGGTGGTCTGGACGGCCTTGAAGTTGGTGAAGATGCCCTGGGCGGTCTCCGGGCGCAGGAACGCCAGGCCGCTGGCCTCCTCGGTGACACCGAGGTGGGTCTTCAGCATGCCCGAGAAGTCCTTGGGCTCGGTGAACTGGCCCTTGGTGCCGCAGTCGGGGCAGTTGACGTCCTGGAGACCGTTCGGCGGCGGGAAGCCGTGCTTGGCCTCGTACTTCTCCTCCAGGTGGTCGGCCCGGTGGCGCTTGTGGCAGGAGAGGCACTCGGTCAGCGGGTCGTTGAAGGTCTGGACGTGGCCGGAGGCCTCCCAGACCTCGCGGGCCAGGATGACCGACGAGTCGAGTCCGACGACATCCTCACGGGCCTGGACCATCGTGCGCCACCACTGGCGCTTGATGTTCTCCTTGAGCTCGACACCCAGTGGCCCGTAGTCCCAGGCGGCACGCGTGCCGCCGTAGATCTCGCTGCAGGGGTAGACGAAGCCACGGCGCTTGCTCAGGCTGACGATCGTGTCGATCTTGTCGGCGGCCACAGTGCTCTCTTCAGTACGTACGGCACGGTCAGGGCACGGCTGGTTGCGCGTACCCGAATACCTCAGGTTACCGGCCATACGGGTACGTGATTCAAATCGGTATCGTCCGGCCGACCCCACCCACCGTCACCTGCCGTTCACCCGTCCGAGTGAGTTGACAATCATTTCCATGTAAGACGAGAATGATTGTCATGATGATCGGACGACGTACTCGCAGCTCCATAGCCATCGCCGCCTCCGCCCTCGCCGCCTCCCTCGTCCTCACCGCCTGCGGAGGCAGCAGCAGCGCGGACAGCGGCAACGGCAGGCTGAAGGTCGTCGCCTCCTTCTACCCGATGGAGTACCTCGCCCAGCAGATCGGCAAGGAACACGTCACGGTCACCGACCTGACCGCCGCGGGCGTCGAGCCGCACGACCTGGAGCTCACCGCCAAGCAGGTCGGCACCGTCCAGAAGGCCGACGCGATCCTCTACCTCAAGGGCCTGCAGCCCACCGTCGACCAGGCCGTCGCGCAGTCCTCCAGCAAGCACAAGATCGACGCCACCGCCGCCAGCCCGCTGGTCGACCACCACCTCGACGAGGGCACCGACGAAGCCGACGGCCACAAGCACGAGGGCCCGGCCGGCGACCCGCACATCTGGCTCGACCCGACCCGCTACGCCGCGATCGCCAAGAACGTCGGCGACGAGTTCGCCAAGGCCGACCCGGCCCACGCCGAGGACTACCGGAAGAACACCGACGCGCTGGTCACCAAGCTGACCGCGCTCGACCAGGACTTCCGGGCCGGGCTGAAGGACACCGGGACCAAGACCTTCGTCACCAGCCACGCCGCCTTCGGCTACCTCGCCGACCACTACGGCCTCACCCAGGTCGCCATCAACGGCGTCGACCCGGAGTCCGAGCCCACCCCGGCCCGCCTCGCCGCCGTACAGAAGGCCGCCAAGGACAACGGCGTCACCACGATCTTCTTCGAGACCCTGGTCAGCCCCAAGCTCGCCGACACCGTCGCCAAGGACCTCGGCCTCAAGACCGCCGTCCTGGACCCGCTGGAGGGCGTCAAGGACCCCTCCAAGGAGGACTACCTCAGCGTCATGAAGCAGAACCTGGCCAACCTCCGGACCGCCCTCGGCGCCCCGGACGCAGCCGCCCCCGCCGGGACCACCGCCCCAGCCGCCCCCGACGCCACCACCCCTGCCGCCACCAGCTGACGGGAAGCACCATGACCCACCCGATACCCCCGGCCGTCCGCCTCCGTGACGCCGTCGCCTCGCGCGGCGGCCGGCCGGTGCTGCGCGGCGTCGACCTCACCGTCCGCCCCGGCGAGGTCGTCGCCCTGCTGGGCGCCAACGGCTCCGGCAAGTCGACCACCGTCAAGGCCGTGATCGGCTCCGTCCCGCTGGAGCACGGCACCCTGGAACTGTTCGGCACCCCGTACGGCTCCTTCCGCGCCTGGCACCGGATCGGGTACGTCCCGCAGCGCACCACCGCCGCCTCCGGCGTCCCCGCCACCGTGCGCGAGGTGGTCTCCACCGGGCGGCTGCCCCAGCACCGGCTGCTGCCGTTCCGCCGCAAGGACCGCGAGGCCGTCGACCGCGCGCTGGCCTCCGTCGGCATGCTGGAGCGGGCCGGGGACGGCGTCGCCGACCTCTCCGGCGGCCAGCAGCAGCGGGTGCTGATCGCCCGCGCCCTGGTCGGCTCCCCCGACCTGCTGATCATGGACGAGCCGATGGCCGGCGTGGACTCCGCCAGCCAGCAGGTGCTCGCCGACACCCTGCGCACCGAGGTCGGCCGCGGCGCCTCCGTCCTCCTCGTCCTGCACGAACTCGGGCCGCTGGAACCGCTGATCGACCGCGCCGTCCTGCTCCGGGACGGCTGCGTCGCCCACGACGGCCCGCCCGTCCCCGAGACCGGCCTGCACGCGCTGCCCGGCCACGACCACGTCCACCCGCACGCCGACCTGACCCCGCCGAGGCTGCTCGCATGACCGAGATGCTGTCCTACGACTTCATGCAGCGCGCCCTGCTCGCCGCCGTCCTGGTCGGGATCACCGCCCCGGCCGTCGGCATCTACCTGGTGCAGCGCCGCCAGGCCCTGATGGGCGACGGCATGGGCCACGTCGCGATGACCGGCGTCGGCCTCGGCTTCATCTTCCAGACCAGCCCGGTCTGGATGGCCGTGCTGGTCTGCGTACTCGGCGCCGTCACCATGGAACTGGTCCGCTCGCGCGGCAACCAGCGCGGGGACATCGCCCTCGCGATGCTCTTCTACGGCGGCATGGCCTGCGGCAAACTGCTCGTCTCGCTCTCCGCCGAGGCCGGCGCCGGCTCGCTGGAAAGCTACCTGTGGGGCTCGATCCTCACCGTCGCCCCCGCCGACCTGGCCGCCATCGGGGTGCTCGGCGCCGTGGTCATCGCGGTCACCGTCGGCCTGCGCCGCCAGCTCTTCGCGATCTGCCAGGACGAGGACTTCGCCCGGGTCACCGGCCTGCCGGTGCGCACCCTCAACCTGCTGCTCGCCGTGATGGCCGCGGTCACCGTCACCGTCGCCATGCGGGTGGTCGGACTGCTGCTGGTCAGCGCCCTGATGGTGGTCCCGGTGGTCGCCGCCCAGCAGCTCACCCGCTCCTTCGCCGCCACCCAGGCCGCCTCGATCGCGCTCGGCGTGGTCGTCTCGCTGGCCGGCGTCACCGGCTCCTACCACCTCGACGTGCCCTCCGGCCCGGCCATCGTGCTGCTCGCCATCGCGGTCTTCGCCGTGTTCAGCGCGCTCGCCGCCCCGCTCGCCCGCCGCCGCCACCGCGCCGACACCGGGCGGGGACCGAAGGTCTGCGACGTCCCACCGCCCGCCGGAGCACCGGAGCGGACTTCCTCCGACGCGACCAACCCTGAGCGGCGGGCCGGACTGGCACAATGATGTGCGAGACGCCCACGACCCCAGGAGGACCCACGGTGACCACCGCAGGCCCGTCGCCGCGCGCCCGCTCGACCCGGCAGCGTGCCGCCGTCTCGGCGGCCCTGGACGAGATCGCGGACTTCCGCAGCGCGCAGGAGCTCCACGACCTGCTCAAGCACCGCGGGGACTCCGTCGGTCTGACCACGGTCTACCGCACCCTGCAGTCGCTCGCGGACGCCGGCGAGGTGGACGTGCTGCGCACCGCCGACGGCGAGGCCGTGTACCGCCGGTGCAGCAGCGGACACCACCACCACCTGGTGTGCCGGCACTGCGGCGCCACCGTCGAGGTGGAGGGCCCCGCCGTCGAACGCTGGGCCAACTCGGTCGCCGCCGAGCACGGCTTCAGTGACATCGCGCACACGCTGGAGATCTTCGGCACCTGCGCGGAGTGCGCCAAGAAGGCCTGAGCCGGCCGTACACGACGCGGAAGGACCCACCGGACAACTCCCGGTGGGTCCTTCCGTGTTGCGCGGGTGCCGGGCTGCGGCCCCCGGCGCCGAGCCGCTGTCCCGGCGCCGGGGCGGCGGCTCAGCGCTGGGACGGCAGCGGCGAGCCGAGCTCGTTCGGGATCGCCCCGCCGAAGCGCCGGTCGCGCATCGCGTACTGCTCGCAGGCGCGCCACAGGTCGCGGCGGTCGAAGTCCGGCCAGAGCACGTCCTGGAACACGAACTCGGCGTAAGCCGACTGCCAGAGCAGGAAGTTGGAGGTGCGCTGCTCGCCGCTGGGGCGCAGGAAGAGGTCCACGTCCGGCATGTCCGGGTGGTACATGTACTTGGCGACGGTCTTCTCGTTGACCTTCTTCGGGTCCAGCTTGCCGGCCGCGACGTCCCGCGCGATCGCCTGCGCCGCGTCCGCCAGTTCGGCCCGGCCGCCGTAGTTGACGCACATGTAGAGCGTGACGGCGTCGTTGCCCTTGGTCTGCTCCTCGGCGACCTGGAGCTCCTGGACGACGCTCTTCCACAGCTTGGGCATCCGGCCGGCCCAGCGGATCCGCACGCCCATCGCGTCCATCTCGTCGCGGCGGCGGGCGATGACGTCCCGGTTGAAGTTCATCAGGAACTTCACCTCGTCGGGCGAGCGCTTCCAGTTCTCGGTGGAGAACGCGTACAGCGAGATGTTCTTGACCCCGAGCTCGATGGCGCCGCGCAGGACGTCCAGCACGACGGCCTCGCCGACCTTGTGGCCCTCGGTGCGGGGCAGTCCGCGCTCCTTGGCCCAGCGGCCGTTGCCGTCCATCACGATGGCGACGTGGCCGGGGACCAGCTCGCCGGGGATCTTCGGGGGCTGTGCGCCGCTGGGGTGCGCGGTCGGGGGAGCGTAGTCCCTTTGCTTGCCGCCGCCGAAGAGCCGTCGCGCTGCCATGTGCTCACTTCTCCACATATCTCATCGAGCGGATGCCCCGCTCCAGGTGCCACTGCAGATAGGCCGCGACCAGGCCGCTGCCCTCCCGCCAGTACCGGGGCTCGCAGGCGTCGGCCGTTCGCCAGTCCCCTGACAACAGCGCCCCGAGCAGTACCAGTGTCTCAGGGGAGGGTACGGCACATCCCGGCACTCGGCAGTCCGTGCAGAGGACCCCGCCCGCGGGCAGCGAGAAGAAACGGTTCGGCCCCTCCAGGCCGCATTTGGCGCAGTCGGTGAAGCTCGCGCCGTACCCGTTCACCGCGAGCGAGCGCAGCAGGAAGGCGTCCAGCACCAGGTGCGACTCGTGCACCCCGGCCGCCAGCGTGCGCAGCGCGCCCACCAGCAGCAGGTACTGCTGGACGGCGGGCTCGCCCTCGTTCTCGGCGAAGCGCTCGGCCGTCTCCAGCATCGCCGTCCCGGCGGTGTAGCGGCCGTAGTCGGTGACGATCGACCCGCCGTACGGCGCGATCGTCTCCACCTGGGTGCACAGCGGCAACCCGCGGCCGATCAGCTCACTCCCCCGGCTGAAGAACTGCACGTCCACATGGGAGAACGGCTCCAGCCGGGCGCCGAACTTGGACTTGGTCTTCCGCACCCCGCGCGCCACCGCCCGCACCTTGCCGTGCTGGCGGGTCAGCAGGGTGATGATCCGATCGGCCTCGCCGAGCTTCTGCGCCCGCAACACGACGCCGTCGTCCCGGAAAAGACTCATGCCGACCATTCTCCCCCAGGCCGCCGACAGCCCGGGACCGCTGCGGACCGCCGCAGGGGGCGGCGGACGGCGGCACCCGGGGGCGGACGGCGGCGGACAGCCGTGTTGCCCGCACCGGGGCCGTGGGGGAGGGCCGCTTCGGTGCGGGTCACGGCGGGCCCGAGGGTGGGGCCGGGCCCGTTTGTGGGGGATCTCGGAGATGGTCGAGGGTGGTGGTCCGAGGGGTCAACGGGTGGTGCGAGGAGCGAGCCGCTGCGGCCGGTACGGCCGGTTACGGCTGGTAGGGCGCCCGGGTCGCCGCCTCCAGCAGCGCCCCGACCCGCGCCTGCGGCAGGTCCAGACAGTGCCCGACCGCGTCCAGCGCGTCGCGCTCCTGCGGCAGGTAGCGCCCGTCGGACAGCGCGATCGCCGCGCCCTGGAGCAGCAGCCGCTCGCGGCCGTGGTGGGCGAGGTGCGGGGTCAGCGGTTCGAGCACCGCGTGCAGTTCCACGGCCAGGCCGCTCGCCATGCCGTGGGCGTCGTAGAGTTCGCCGCCGAGTCCGGAGAGCGCGGCGAGCGCGGCCAGCACCTGGGCCTCGCCGCAGTCCTCGAACCCGGCCTCGCGCACCGCCGTGCAGGCGGCCTCGCGGGCCGCCCGGTGGGCGGTGCCGCCGGCCGCGAGCAGGGCCAGCGCGATGGTGTACTGGGCGTCCCGCAGCATCGCGCCGAGCCGTACGCAGGTCGGTTGTTCGAGGCTCTCCACGCCGTACCTGCCGTGGCAGCTGGTGCACTGCACGCTGCCGATCTCCGGCCCGAGCGGGACCACCGGGGTCCCCAGCAACCGCAGCCACCGCCGGCCGTGCTGCCGGCGGTAGTTGCGGTCCCCGCCGCAGCCCGGGCAGAAGAAGTCACCGAGAACGTCAGTCCGCCACCGCGGGCGGACACCCCACAACCTGGTCACGGCGCCACTCCCCAGACATGGCAGGCGGCCTGCTCGACGATGGGCAGGTCACGCGACCGGACACCGGGCCGTCCCACCGACCCGGCTTTCCGGTGGATCGATGTTGCCACGGTTACCGGCACGTGTCAGTACCTCGAACGGCTTCCGATCCCAAAAAATGTGGCGCAGGACACAGCGCCCCGGCCGGGGCCCCGGGCACGGCGAAGGGCCGCCCCGAAGGACGGCCCCCGCCGTGTGCCACTCGTACGAACTACCCGCGCTGCGACCGGTTGACGGCGCTGATCATCGCCTTCAGCGAGGCCAGCACGGTGTTGCCGTCGATGCCCACGCCCCACAGCACCTTGCCGTCCACCGCGCACTCGACGTACGCGGCGGCCTGGGCGTCGCCGCCCTCGCTCAGCGCGTGCTCGGCGTAGTCCAGGACCCGGACGTCGAAGCCGATCCGGGACAGCGCGTCGGCGAAGGCCGAGACCGGGCCGTTGCCGGTACCGCCCAGGGTCACCGGCACGCCGTCCACCACGGCCTCGGCGGTCAGCGCGTCCCGGCCGTCCTCGGTGGTCAGGGTGCGCGAGCCGCTCAGCGAGATCCGGCCCCACGGGTTGCCGGTGGTCGGCAGGTACTCGTCCTCGAAGACCCGCCAGATCTCGGCCGGGGTGACCTCGCCGCCCTCGGCGTCGGTCTTGGCCTGGATGATCCGGGAGAACTCGATCTGCATCCGGCGCGGCAGGTCCAGCTTGTGGTCGTTCTTCAGGACGTACGCCACACCGCCCTTGCCGGACTGGCTGTTGACCCGGATGACCGCCTCGTAGGTGCGGCCGACGTCCTTCGGGTCGATCGGCAGGTACGGCACGCCCCAGGTGTGCTCCTCCACCGGTACGCCGGCCGCCTTCGCGTCCGCCTCCAGGGTGTCGAAGCCCTTCTTGATGGCGTCCTGGTGCGAGCCGGAGAAGGAGGTGTACACCAGGTCGCCGGCGTACGGGTGGCGCGGGTGCACCTCCATCTGGTTGCAGTACTCGGCGGTGCGGCGCACCTCGTCGATGTCGGAGAAGTCGATCTGCGGGTCGACGCCCTGCGAGAACAGGTTCATCCCCAGCGTCACCAGGTCGACGTTGCCGGTTCGCTCACCCTGCCCGAACAGGCAGCCCTCGATGCGGTCGGCGCCCGCCATGTAGGCCAGTTCGGCGGAGGCGACGGCGGTGCCGCGGTCGTTGTGCGGGTGCACCGACAGACAGACGAACTCGCGGCGGGACAGGTTGCGCGACATCCACTCGAACTGGTCGGCCTGGACGTTCGGGGTGGCCCGCTCGATGGTGGCCGGCAGGTTCAGGATGATCTCGCGGCCCGCGCCCGGCTGCCAGACGTCCATGACCGCCTCGCAGACCTCCAGGGCGAAGTCCAGCTCGGTGTCGACGAAGATCTCCGGCGAGTACTGGTAGCCGAAGACGGTGTCGTCGCCCAGCAGCTTGTCGGCGTACTCCATCACCAGCCGGGTGCCCTCGGTGGCGATCGCCTTGGTGGCGGCCCTGTCGTTGCGGAACACCACCCGGCGGAACAGCGGCGCGGTCGCGTTGTACAGGTGGACGGTGGCGCGCGGGGCGCCGACCAGCGACTCGACGGTCTTCTCGATCAGCTCCTCGCGGGCCTGCGTCAGCACCGAGATGGTGACGTCCTCGGGGATCGCCCCCTCCTCGATCAGCGACCGCACGAAGGCGTGGTCGGTGGCGCCGGAGGAGGGGAAGCCGACCTCGATCTCCTTGTAGCCCATGCCGACCAGCAGGTCGAACATCTTGCGCTTGCGGGCCGGGGACATCGGGTCGATCAGCGCCTGGTTGCCGTCCCGCAGGTCGGTCGAGAGCCAGCGCGGCGCCTTGCTGATCACCGCGCCGGGCCAGGTGCGGTCCGGCAGGTCGACGGTGCCGAACGGCAGGTAGCGCCCGTGCCGCATGCCCGACGGGCGCTGGCGTACCGAGGCGGCGGTGATCGGGGTGGGACGGTCGACGAAGGCGCGACCGGCGGGAACGGGCGCGGCGGAGGTCTGCTCGGTCATGGAGGTGACTCTCGGCTTCCTGTGATGCGTGGTGCGGGCGGGTCGGGTGGTCTACACCGACTGGCCGGCCTCGGCTGCCGCGCGCGACCCGACGGCGGGTCGCCGATTCCGCGCACAGCTCGTTCCCCGCGGCGAGGGAGCCGGCCCCGGTGGACTACAGGCCCTCGACGCGGCAGCTAAGAAGAAGCAGCCCGTTGCGCATGATGGCCCCAGCGTAACCCAGCGCCGCGCGCCCCCGAAGTGATCCGGGCTACCGTTCCACCCCTTGAGACGCCGACCGGTCATGTCAAGAGTGGTGACATCGGGTCATCGAGGCCTCACCCTGGGCCACATGACTGCAGCAGTACCGATCTGCGCGATCGTCCCGCCGTACGTCCTGGACCGCCTCGCCGAGGCCGGTCACGAAGCCGCCGTCCACTCCCTCGCGCTCGACGCCGCGCACCGCGCGGCCCGCCTCGCCCCTCCCCCGCCCGGCACCGGCGCCCCCGGCCTCGACCGGGTGGTCTACGACGCCGGCCACGGCCAGCGGCTGCCCGGCCGCACCGTGCGCACCGAGGGCCGGCCGGCGGTCTCCGACGCCTCCGTCAACCACGCCTACGACGGCCTCGGCGCCACCTTCGCGCTCTACGCCGACGTCTTCGGCCGGCACTCGATCGACGACCACGACCTGCGGCTCGACGCCAGCGTCCACTACGGCCGCAACTACGACAACGCCTTCTGGAACGGCCACCAGATGGTCTTCGGCGACGGCGACGGCGAGATCTTCGGCGACTTCACCGCCTGCATCGACGTCATCGGCCACGAACTCACCCACGGTGTCACCCAGTTCACCGCCGGACTGGACTACCAGGACCAGCCCGGCGCGCTCAACGAGTCGGTCTCCGACGTCTTCGGCTCCCTGGTCAAGCAGTACGCGCTGCACCAGAGCGCCGCCGACGCCGACTGGCTGATCGGCGCCGGACTGCTCGCCCCCGGCGTCCAGGGCGTGGCGCTGCGCTCGATGAAGGCGCCCGGCACCGCCTACGACGACCCCCGGCTCGGCAAGGACCCGCAGCCCGCGCACATGCGGGACTACGTGAACACCGCCGACGACAACGGCGGCGTGCACATCAACTCCGGGATCCCCAACCACGCGTTCTACCTGCTGGCCACCGCCCTCGGCGGCTCGTCCTGGGAGCGGGCCGGGCGGATCTGGTACGACGCGCTGACCGGGCGCACGCTGCCCGCCGACGCCGACTTCACCGCCTTCGCCCGGGCCACCGTGGCCGCCGCCAAGGCCCGCTACCCCGGCCAGACCTCGGTCTCGGACACCGTCACGGCCTCCTGGGCGCAGGTCGGGGTCAGCCCGGGGTGACCGGTCCGCCGGGTCGCGGGCGGCCCTGCCCCGGCCCGCCCGCGGGCGGCTCAAGGGTGGTTGAGACCGGGTTGAGGTGCGCTTAAGGTCACGGTCCGGGAAAAGCGACGCAAAAGCCGTCCCTGCGTAGCACCATGGACACCATGCGTATCCAGGTGACCCGGACCGGCGGCTTCGCCGGAATCGTCCGCCACGCGGAGCTCGACACCGCCGAGCGCACGGACGCCCCGCACGTCCACGCACTCGCCCGCGAGGCCGTCGCGGGCGGGCTGCGCGCCCCCTCGTACGGGGTGCCGGACGGCTTCCACTACGAGATCACCGTCGACGGCCGGACGGTGTACTGCGCCGACCCCAAGCTCACCGACTCGCAGCGGGAGCTGGTGTCGCTGGTGCTGCGCGAAGGCGCGTGACGGCGGCGGGGGGCCCCCCCGCCCCCAAGGGACGGGGGGGGCGCCCCCGCGCCCCGCGGGGCCCGAGGAAGAGCGGC
>NZ_JBHTRF010000093.1:0-1971 GCF_042796115.1 Kitasatospora sp. NPDC056446
CGCTTCATCGCCCGCGAGGTCTACAAGCACATCGCCAACCCAAGCATCACACCCACACCACTCCCTCAGACCGCTTGACGATCTATAGGAGCTTCATCCAGCCGGGTTGCGGGCGCCTCACGGGACAAAACACCTAACGCGCCCGCCACCCCTCTCCTGGGAGGGAGCTCCGCGATGCCGCCGGCGGGACCAGCGGCCTCCGCCTGGTCGGTGCCGGTGGCCCTCCCACCAGTGGGGCCAGCGGGGGCACGGGCGGCCGTAGCGGCGGGCCCGGCCTGCCTGCCCTATCCCTACCCGTCACGCCCCCGCCGGTGTGGGGCAAGGAGGTGTCGGCCTTGATGACGCCAGTGGCGGGACCGGAGGCATCGGTGGCCACGGCGGCGCCTTCGACCCCAACCCCGGGAGCCAGGACAGCGAGAACGGGGCACCCGGATCGGCACCCGACCTCAGCAGCCACGATGACGGCCCCTGCTACGTCCTGATCACCTGGCAGCAGCGGCAGCCGACGACCCGGTGCCCCGGCACGGCGAGGGCGCCGACCACCGCCAGGAGACGGTCGGTGCCCTCGGGCGGGGAACCGGTCCCACCGGCGGCGTGTCAGGACGAGGAGCACCGCACCACCGGCCGCGCGGGCCGATCCGGATCCGTACCGCGCAGCGCGAGGGCCGCGGCGCGGGTGCGCTCCAACCGGCCCGCGACCCGGCGCAGCGTGGCGGGGTCGAGGGTGCGGGTGAGGTCGCGGAGGGCCTGGTGGTCGTCGTCGGTCAGCGTGTGGAGGCAGGCGGGGGCCAGGGCGGTGTAGAGCGGCCGGGCGGCGGGCCCGGTCAGGGAACGGTGCGCGCACTCAGACGTACAGGTAGCGGTCCACCAGGCGCAGCAGTGCCTGGGTGTTCAGGAGCGCGGCGAAGGCGAACTCGGTGCGGTAGGTGTGGGTGGATGCCTTGTGCGCGCTCAGGTGCCGGTTGAAGGTGTGCTGGCGGTCGGGGCCGCTGAACACGTTCTTCATCGCGGTGACCAGGAGGTAGGCCGACAGCCTCCGTAGCCGGGAGTTGCCGGTGCAGACATCGAGGACCCCGGTGATCACCTTGTGGCTGCCGGTGTTCGGGCTGGTCGGGAACGTCCCCTGGGGGAAGTAGCTGCGCAGCCAGTCGTTGCCGTGGGCGCGCATGAGGGTGTCCAGCACGTTGCCCAGCAGGGCCTGCGCCGGTGCGTCGTGGCCGTCGCGGATGCAGGCAACGGCCTGGAGGGTGAGCGTCCGCAGGTCGAGCAGGTCGGGGTGGTCGACCTCTTCCAGGCTGGCTTCGACGTCCTCGACCACCTCCAGGCGGTGGTTGGCCAGGTACTGCCGCCGGCCCGCCGAGTGGGGCAGGGCAAGAAGCGCGTCGACGATCTCCGCACGCGGTGCCCAGGCCAGACAGGTGCCGTCCTTCGCGGTGACGCGCAGCAGCCACATCCACCGCTTGGCGTCGAGGCCGGTCAGGTTGTCCGGCAGCCATTCCTTGAACAGGTCGCGGAAGCCGGCGAACCCGGTGAACAGGTCCTTGGTGAGGGTGCGGCTGATCTCCTCGGCGATCCGGCTCAACGGCGAGGCGTACGAGGTCGCGAGATCGTTCTGGACCAGCCGCGCCGAGTTGCCGAGAAGGCCGGCCCGCACCTGGTCGGCCACCCCGGAGATCCGCAGCGCGTCCTTCACCACAGAGTTCTGACCGGCGGTGACCGTGGCTACTGCCTCCTGCAAGCCCCTGGACAGTGCCGACGGACCGGTGAAGAAGTCGGTCAGGGCAGGGCCCGGGAGCACCAGTTGCGTGCCGAGGCCGGAGGCGGCGAGGTTGTTCTGGACCAGCCGCGCCGAGTTGCCGAGAAAGCCGGCCCGCACCTGGTCGGCTACGCCGGAGATCCGCAGCGCCTCCTTCACCACAGAGTTCTGACCGGCGGTGACCGTGGCTACTGGGGGGGCCGCGCGGGCGCGGC
>NZ_JBHTRF010000093.1:1981-32462 GCF_042796115.1 Kitasatospora sp. NPDC056446
TGTCCCCTCTCCCGGATCTCGCCCCCACCCCCCAAATAAAAGTCCTACTTCCGCGGGGGGCCGTTTGCCACCCCCCCCCCCCCCCCCCCGCAGGCTGCCGGACAGCCCCGGCAGCCAGACGATCGAAGCGATCAGGGCGGGGTCGATGATGTTCAGCCTCGGCTTCACAACGGCGTTCACCGCTGCCACGATCTGCGCGTTCTGCTGGGCCCTGATCGACGCCATGGTGTCGATCAGGAGCTGGTTCACGATCCGGCCGGTGCCGGCCAGTTGCGTCCGTAGAGGGCCCAGTGGGTCGTTGCCCCGAGGGAGCAGCTGAGGGATCCTCACCCGGCAGGCCCCCGCCTCCGCGGCCGCAGCCTCTCCGTCGTCCTGTGCTTCGTCTTCGCCGTCCTGCTGTTCCGGGTCGCTCATGGGTCTCAGCATCCCGTACCCGACTGACACCGTTCCCGGATTTTCCGGGGCGGGCAGGCGACTGGGGCGGCGGCCGGACCGGTGGGGGCGCGACCGCGGCAGCGCCGGGCGCGCGGCACCGGCAACCGGCACGGGGACGGGGCGGCGGACGGCGGGGCGAGCGGGCCGGGACAGCACCGAGCCGGCCCTCGTCCCCGTCGTCCTGGTCGTCCTGGGTGTGGGCCGCCGAGGCGGGGTGCCGGGCGAGATCGCCGAGGCTGGGGCGCCGGCGTGCCAGCCTCGGCGTGCACGACGGGGACCGGCACGCCGCCCCGGTCGGCGACGGTGACGATCAGGCCCTCCACCAGGGCCACCCAGCCGTCCACGCCGCGCCCAGTCCAGCCCCCGGTTGTCAGCGGGCGAGGGTCACCGTCAGCACCTCGTCCCGGCAGCCCGCGGCCAGCTGCTCCATCGCCTCCTGCTCCTTGGCAGCGACACTCAGGCGCCAACGGGTCTTCACCGCTGTCCAGTCCGTGAGGTAGGTGCAGCGGTAGGACTCCAACGGCGGCAACCACTTCGGCCGATACGCGTCCCGGATGCCGCCGCCGACGTGGCCACCGTCGACGGGCGGCCTTGAGCCGCTCGCCTGCCGCAGCGACAGCGCCGGCGGTGCGCCGTGGCCGCCCAGTGGCCGGTCAGGTCACGGCCCGGCGTGGCCGGCTGGCATGTTCGAGGTCGTGCTGGAGCTGGTCGCGGGTCATGATGGAGCGGCCGGCTGCCGGCGCCGCTCCCCGGCGAGCTGCTCCTGAGCGGCGCGCAGCTCCTGCCCGAGGCTGAGGAGGTCGGCGACGAGGGTCCCGGTATGAAGGGCGAGCTGGTTGGCGGTCCACGCTGCCCGGGTGGGGCGGCGCAGCGCGCGGGTGCGTGCGGCGAGGGGCCGGTCGGTCTTCTTCGGCTCATCGGCCTGGCGGTTGCGGGCGGTGGTGAAGTCGCCGGGGGTGAGGGTGTAGGGCTCGTCGGTGATCTGGTCGAGGGTCGGCCTCGGGGGCCGTTGTCTCGGACTCTATGACTGGCTGCCGTGCGGGCAGGTCCTGGCTGCGGACGCGCCACCGCTTGTGTGAGGTCAAGGCCTGGCGCGGGCCTGGCAGTCCGGTACGACAGGAGCCCGGAAAGCCACGTGGCCGGCCTGAGTCTTCGCGGTTCGGGTCATATGGCTGAAGTCCCTGGCTTCGGCCACATGACCCGAACCTTGAACAGTTCCTACCAGGCGACTCGCCAGTACTGGTCGGCGAAGGCGCCGGTCGTCACCTGGATCAGCTGGTTCCCGTCCGCGTACCCCTGGACGGCCAGGGAGAGGTTCGTGCCCGACTTGCTGAACTGGACGAGCTGCTCGCCGTTGTACCAGCCCAGCTGCGTGTACCACACCTGGTCCGAGAAGGTTCCGTTGCAATCCACCTGGATGGCTTGGGTCCCCTCGGAGTTTCCCTGCGCTGCAATGCACTTGTTGCTGTTCAGGTTCTTGATCAGGTTGAGGCCGGGGCGGATCGAGATGTAGCCCCATGCCTGGTCGTAGAAGTCCGAGCACTGGTACTGGAACGGTACGGCCCCGCCGGCGTCCCCCTGAACGACGAGGCACTTGTTGCTGTTGCGGTTCCGCAGGTGTTTGCCCGCCGCGCTGTCCGCGAGAAGCGCGGCCGCGGGCTTGGCGGTGCTGGCGGCACCTTCCGCGAATGACGGCACGCTGGACACGACCAGCGTCTCCTCGGGCGAAGCCGAAGCTGTCGGAGCGGTTCCGAGCGTCAGACCGAGCGCCGATGCGAGGACGCAGGCCGCCGTTGCCTTGCGCAGTTCACTAGCCTCTCCTGTTCTGTGGGTGGGACAGTAGTTCGAGTGCATCAAACATGCCGGACGGCGTTTCAAGCCACCGTCAAACCGGCCAAAGGTTCGACCAAGAAGGCTCTCTGTGCGCTTGCGAACCTGAAGCCCGGGCCGATATGAGCATCGATCGAAAAATGCGGCAATCTGGCATTCTCCTGACATCGGGTCGCTCGCGCCACGATGGGTGTTCGTCAGCGAAACTCCCTCACCACTCCGTCGCCGCGCGGAGTCGGACACGGGTGATGGAGCGGGCGTTCGCCCGCGGCGTGGGCGCCCGTGATCTCGGTGGGGCGGCGCGGACGGCTTACGCGCAGGTGCCGAGCATCTCGGTGAGCGCGTTCTTTTCGGCCTGGGTGGTGCTGAGGCCGTCGATGTACTTGATGTCGGTCCAGGCGCGGGAGTAGGTTGCACCAGAACGACCGCAGCGGCGGGCGCCAGGCGTCCGCTCCCTTGTCGGCTTTGCTCCTGTTCGAGGCGGCGGAGACCGCGACCAGCTGGCTGTGGGTCAGGTCATTGGCGAAGGCACGGCGCTTGTCCGTGGTCCAGGTGTCGGCACCGACTGGCAGGGAGCGTCATTCCGAAGGTGCAGTATTCCTCCGCCGAACCCTGCGTACGTAACTCGAACACGCTCGCCAGTCACCAGGAGAACCCGCAGGCCACGCCGCGGCCGCTTCCTGACCGGTGGCAAGAGCGGCCCTCGTCTCGCCGGGCTCGATCCGATCACGTCCAGGATGCCCACGACCAGGTCTGCGACTGCGACCGCGTCCGGCCCCGTCACCACTCGCACATCGTGCTGACGGGCACCGGCCCGCGGCTCGCCCGGGCCACCGGCGGCCCGGGGAGCGCGCGCACAGCACCTCGACATTTCGACATTCCATGCAAGGGTTGTCAGCATGCCTGACGATGAAAGGCCGGCCGCGGTGCTGACCGCGGCCTACCGATGCTTCACCCGCCACGGCGTGCGGCGCACCACGATCTCGCCCTCACCCGCGGTCTCGAGGCCGACCTGAGCGACCCCACGGCCCCCGTCCGGCGCCTGGAGCAGGCCATCGGTCTCCTCACCTCCGGCCTCGCTGCCACCGCAACCCCGCTCCGGACCCGACTGGAGACCGACATGACCACTGCTGTCCTGATCACCGGAACCTCCTCCGGTATCGGCCACGCCACCGCCGAACGCCTGGCCGCCCGAGCCGGCCTCACCGTCTACGCCACCGCCCGCCGGCTCGACAGCATCGCCGCGCTGGAGAAGACCGGCGCCCGGCTCCTGGCCCTCGACGTCACCGACGAGACCTCCATGACGCAGGCCGTGCACGCCGTCGAGGCAGAGCACGGATCCATCGGCATCCTGATCAACAACGCCGGCTACGGCGAGTACGGAACCATCGAAGAGACCGACCTCGACGGCGTGCGCCGCCAGTTCGAGACCAACGTCTTCGGCATGGCACGCCTCACGCAGCTGGTCCTGCCCGCCATGCGCGCCGCCGGCCACGGCCGCATCGTCAACATCGGCTCCATGGGCGGGCGCCTCGTGTTCCCCGGCGGCGGCTACTACCACGCCAGCAAGTACGCCGTCGAAGCGCTGACCGACGCCCTGCGCTTCGAAGCCGCGCCCTTCGGCATCAAGGTCAGCCTCGTCGAACCGGGACTCATCCGCACCGCCTTCGGCGACACCGCCGCCCACACCCTCGCCGCCTCCAGTCGCCCCGCCGGCGCCTACACCGCGCTGAACGCCGCCGTCGACCGGCAGATGGCGGCCTCCTACCGCTCCACGCTGCTGTCCGCCCCGCCGCAGACCGTCGCCGCGGTCATCGAGAAGGCGGCCACGTCCTCGCGGCCCCGCACCCGCTACGTCGTGACCCCTGCGGCCAAGGCACTGGTGCACACGCGCCGCCTCCTCGGCGCCAAGCCCTTCGACGCCTACCTACGGCTCCAGTTCCGCAGCGGCCGCTGAGCACCGACGTCGCCGAGCCCCCGCTCGCGGATCCCCCTCCGCGGCGAAGGCCGCACCGCCGTCGCCGCCCGTCGTAGGGCTGCGGTTGGGACTGATGTGTCCGCGCAACGGCCTGTCAAGACGGACCGGGTACGGCGTGCGGGCCGCGACCTGTTCGAGGTGCTGCCGAAGAACTGACAGCGCGGGCCCGCAGGTTGGACCACCGTGTCGTGGCCGGCGTTTCGGGGGCCGGCCGGTTCGTCCCGTCCAGACCCGGGGCGATGAGAGCAGGTCGGGCGGAGGGGCCTTCGCGGGCCTGCGGTGGTATGCACGACGGTCCGTGCCCGAGTGAGGGCGGGCGGGTCGGTGTGTCAGGCTCGTCAGGCCAGGCCCAAACGGCGATACGTTGATCATGGATCGGACAGCCTGGACCGACCCATTCATCGAACCAGTTTCCGAAGATAACGAGGAATTCATTTGCCGAGTCGGGAAAGTGGGAAGCTTTCGATCTCGGCGGAATCCGGAGTCATCGGCGATTCATCGGGAATGTCCTGGTGTCAGCCAAGGATGCCGGGGCGGCCGACATCCGCCTGCAGTTCGACGGCCTGACTAAAAATACATGGGTAGGATTCGACGGGCTGAGCGCCGAATTTCCCGCCGGTAGTCGTTGCCCTGAATCGGACTGAAGAGGCGACGCCCTTGTCCGGCCCATCAGGATTCGAGTCGACGGGTCATGTCGCTGGGGCAGCCGATCGCCGCCGCGACGGCGCCACGCCGAAACCTATGCTCGCTCCGTCGATGCGCGCCAGAGCCGGACCCTGCTTCCATCAGCACTCGCGAGCAACGGCTCGTCGGGGGCGAACGCTGCCGATTTGAGACCGTTGACGAAACCCGTGAGTGGAGACCCGAGGGAAAGGCCAGCAGCCGGATCCCACAGGCGTACCGTGCGGTCCCTGCCTCCGCTCGCCAGTAGCCGTCCGTCAGGAGAGAAGGCCACGGCCCGCACGCCGTCACGGTGCCCAGCAAGCGGAGCACCCACGAGGGAACCTGTGGCCACCCTCCATAGTCTCGCCGTGCCGTCCTCGGAGGCGGTCGCCAACAGCCGCCCCTCGGGCGCGAACGCCACCGCCGTGACGTTCCCGGTATGCCCGCTCAAGACCGCGTCGGTGAGGTTCAGCGCCTGCCTTGGTGAGTCCGCGTACTCGGTAACGGGAACATCGTTGCGGAGCACCGGCTCCGGCGGGCCGAGCGCCGCGGTGACCCACGCTCCTCGTCGAAGAGCCTTCGTCCCAGCTGCCGGCACAGAGGCCGCTCTCAAGCCGTTCGGCCCCGGCACTCGACATGCCGAGGGCCCCGACCACTTGATGGTGGTCGGGGCCTTCGGTGTCTGAGTGTCAGCGGCACAGCTCCTGACCGGCGCCGGGGTCGAGCTCGGTAGTGATCTGCAGTCGGAGGGCCAGGTCCAGCGGCGCCTCGAAGGTACGACAGGTCATCTCGGCCGCCGCGTCGAGGGCCTCGCCCGGGGTCGGGCCGAAGGCCGCACCCGACCGGCGCATCGCGTCGACCGGGCATCGTGCCCGTTCGACGGCCGGCCACTACTCAGGTAGGAGGGCCGGGATTTCTCGCATTGCCTCGCAGGCATCTGGTCCCACCTCGGCGCCGCCCGCTGCCCCTGTTGAAGAGACGGAACCGAACCGTCGCTGCGGCTCCGAGAATCTCCGAACGGGCACCGGAACCTCAGTGCCAGACGGTGCAGGTCTCGGGAGGGATGCAGGCCCGCGCGGGGCCCGAGCCGTCGACCATGTCGCTGTAGCCAGTGGCACCTTTCGCGTGCCACTGAACGTAGTTGTGTTCACTCTGCACCCAGAACGCCTGCCCGTACGAGGTGTCGTAGATCCGGGCCCAGTTCGCCCTGCACGAAGGGCTGTAACGGAGTTCGACCGTGCCCAGCGCCGAGGACGCCGAGTCCACCGTGAAGGCGTCCGCGCTGCAGCCCGTGTCCACCGGGTCCTTGTCGTCGCAGGAGGACCCGTAGCAGCCGCCCGTGACCTGGTGTGTGGCGGCGGACGCGGTCGGAGCGGAGAGCCCGGTCAGCGCGGTCGCGGCTGCCGCGAGGCCGAACAGGATCCCAAACGTACGATTCGTGCGCTTCATGGGGATTTCCTTCCCTGGAAGGAGGAGAGAGGGGTGATTGACGTCGCCAGGCGGGCTCGGCGCCGTCCGCCGCGTGCGCACCGGACTGCACGGCGCCGCCGGCCGCAGGGTGGAACCTCAGTGCGCGTTGGTGTAGATGTAACTCCCGGTGTCCCAGTCGTAGATGGCGAGCTTGATGGTCTTGCCGGCGTCGGAACGCCCGTGGTCGCTCGCCGCCCACCAGCCAGTGTCCAGAGCGGTCGTGGCGGGTGCACCGGACCAGTCCCATCCGCTGCCGTTCCACGTCAGGACCCACAGGTTCTGGCCCTCGTGGGTGGTGTAGAGGAACGAGTCGATGTACTCGTGACCGTCGTCCCCCCAGTAGACGTTCATCCACGCGAGCTCGCCGGTGGCGCTGACGGTGTCGCACCAGTGGTATTTGGCCGCGCACGTGATCGGGGACTCGAGCTGTTGCGGCGCGGCGGAGGCCGGCGCGGCGAGGACGACGGTGGCGCCGATGAGCGCCGTGCTCGACACGAGCGCGGCCAGCGCGGTACGGAACTTGACGGGTCGCATTGCTGTCTCCTGTCGATAGGAGGAACGGCGGGGCTTCGGGGCGTTCCAAGCGCCGTGGGGTCTCGGGTGCGGGTGCGGGTGCGGATGCGGGTGCGGGTGCGCTTCACGGGAGCGGCGAACGCGGCCCGCGAGGGCGATAGCGTCGCCGGGGCGTGGTCGTGCTGCTGTCCGAAAGCAGCCGTTGCCGGACTCGGACTTCGCCGCGTCCGTCCCTGGTGTCAGTGGGTGGCGCTCCGGATGAGGAGCCGGAGGACGCGACGAACTTCCCCGGTTTCACCGCGGTTGCTGCGACAACCCGGCGGTGGAGTTCTCTCGCCTCACCCGCTTCCACGGTGCTTCGTGGCGCACCCACCCGCCACGCAAGGACCTGCGGGTCCTGCCGGGCCACCGTCACCATCGCCTCGGTGCTGATCTGGATCCGGTCCTTGAGGACGGACCCTGGTCGCAGTGGGTGTGCCACCGGCTGACGTCCTGGTCGTGGATCACACCGCCCCAGTCGATGCAGGTGCCGCGGCCGTTCACCGAGACGGGGCCGGCGTACGAGGTGTAGTAGCCGGAGTCGATGTCCTGGATACCGTCGTCCCGTCCGATCCAGGCATTCATCGAGAGGGCGGCGCCCGGGTGGCTGCGCACGACGACCAGGCAGTTGCGGCCCGACTCCGCGCTCCAGGTCAGGTAGGCCGTTCCGAGGTTCCCGATCGGCGCGGAGTCGATGGGTTCGTACCCGTTCCCGCAGAGTCCGGACGCGGCAGCGTGGGCGGTGGGAGTGGCAGGGGCGAGCAGTCCCATCGCCACGGCTCCCGCGATGACTGCGGGAACGGAACTCCTGAGGCCCCGGAGCCGTCCGGGACCGTCGCGAGAGCCGGCCCCACCGCACTGGAGTGCTTCGACGATCATGATCGTTCCTCCTTCCTCTCGCTACCCGCAGTGCGACCTGAACTGGTACGCCCCGGTGGGTGCGTCGTCCACGTAGCCGCCCCAGTTGATGCAGGTGGCCCGCCCGTTCGCGTACACCGGACCCGCGTAGTGGTGGTAGAGGTTCTTGTCCTCGGCCTCGAAGCCGTCCGCGGTCCGCTGGATCCAGGCCGTCATGTAGTAGAGCTCGACGGGGCCGTCGTTCGCTCCGTACTTCTGCGTGACGACACAGTTGTAGCCGTTGGATTTGTTCCAGGTCAGAAAGGTGCGCCCGTAACCGCTGATGTCGAGGGAATCGACCTCGCTGTATCCGGCGCCGCACGATCCGTTGTAGTCCCCGTTCACCGGAGTTGCTGCGGCCGTTCCCGGAAAGGCAAAGAGGCCGACGGCCGCCGACGACAGGGTGATTGCGATGCGGAGGCGGAGCGAATGGATTTTTCTCAATGGGACTCCTTGCGTGATTGACCGAGTGTGTGGAGGTGGATGATCCGCGTCGGCATTCCCGGAATGCGAAGGATCGAAGCGCTGGATGGAGGGCCTCAGTGCCAGTCGGTGCAGATGGGCTTGTCCCAGTTGTCGATGCAGGCTCGCGCTTCGGCCGCACCATTGACCATGTTGCCGTAACCGGTGGAGCCGGTCGCGATCCACCCGTGGATGTTTCCGTTCGTGTTCTGCACCCAGAAGTTCTGCCCGACCGAGGTGCCGGAGATTCGGGCCCAGTTCGCCATGCACGAAGGGCTGTATCGCAGTTCGATCGTGCCCTTCGCCGAATCCACCGAGCCCACCGTGTAGGCGTCCGTGTTGCAGCCCATGTCCACCGGGTCCTGTCCGTTGCAGGAAGACCCGTAGCAGCCGGCCGTGACCTGGTTGGTGGCGGCGGATGCGGTCGGAGCGGCGAGCCCGGCCAGCGCGGTCGCAGCTGCTGCGAGGCCGAACAGGATCCCGACCGTACGATTCGTGCGCTTCATGGGGATTTCCTTCCCTGGAGAGAGGGGTGGTTGACGTTGCCCGGCAGGCTTAGCGCTGCCCGCCGCATGTGCATCGGCCGGCGAGACGCCGCCGACCGCAGCGGGGAGCCTCAGTGCGCGTTGGTGTAGATGTAGTGCCCGGTGTCCCAGTCGTAGGCGGCGAGCTTGATGGTCTTGCCCGCGTCGGAGCGCTCCTCGTCCTTGGCCACCCACCAGCCGCCGCCCACGTCGAACACAGCGGGGGTGCCGTACCAGTCCCAGTCGCTGCCGTTCCACGTCAGGGTCCACAGGTTCTGGCCCTGGTGGCGGGTGTGGAGGTAAGCGTCGACGTACTCGTGACCGTCGCTTCCCCAGTACACGTTCATGTCCACGCTCACATCGCCGCCGCGGACGACGTCGCACCAGTGGTAGTGAGTGCTCGCGCAGTCGACCGGGGAGTTGAGCCGCTGCGGCGCGGCGGAGGCCGGCGTGGCGAGGACGACGGTGGCGCCGATGAGCGCCGTGCTCGACGCGAGCGCGGCCAGCGCGGTACGGATCTTGACGGGTCGCATTGCTGTCTCCATTCGGTGTGGAAGCGGTGGGACTTCGCGACGCTCCGAGGGCCATGAGCTCTCGCAGGCCGAGCCCGTCGCCGTCGCGGCGGCGGACGCGGCCCGTACGGGCGGTGGTGTCCCCGGGGCGTGGTCGTGCCGTTGCCGGGGCCGGCCGTTGTCGCGCTCCGGCCCTGACACAACCGAGCTTTCACGGCCGGCCGGTTGTTGCGCAGCCCTCCTCGCCACTCGAAACAAAAGGCCGCTTCGCAGGCCGGAAGGACCGCCGGAACGAGACAGGCTGACGGGAAGCCGTGGCAACGGCGCTCGCGGGTCCGTAGGTTGACGCGGGTCGATGGTGTCGCCGAGCGGGGGGAGGACGCGGGATGGGCCGTCAGGAGGGCCCGTTGGATCCGGCGGCAGGGCCGGTCCAGCGTTTCGCGTTCGAGTTGCGGAAACTGCGCCGGGAGGCGGGTGACCTCACCTACCGGGCGATGGCCGGTCGTACCCGCTATTCGGTCGCGACGCTGTCGCGAGCGGCCGGCGGGCAGCAGCTCCCGACACTGCCGGTCGCATTGGCCTACGTGGAGGCCTGCGGCGCGGACCCCGCGGAGTGGGAGCGGCGTTGGCGCGCGGCCGTCCGGGAGACGGCCGCCGAGGACGGTGACGACGCCGGTGCGCCGTACCGGGGACTTTCCCGGTTCGAACCGGGTGACCGGGAGCGGTTCTTCGGCCGGGACCGGCTCGTCGCCGACCTGCTGGCCCTGGTCGACTCCCGTCGCCTGGTCGCCGTCGTGGGCGCCTCGGGCAGCGGCAAGTCCTCCCTGCTCCGTGCCGGGCTGATCCCGGCACTTCGCGACCGGGGCACGACGGACGCGGGCCCGGCCGCCATCCGGATCCTCACCCCGGGCCCGCGCCCCGCCTCCGACCACGCCGCGCTGCTGACGCCCGGAAACGGCACGGGCGACACCGTGCTGGTGGTGGACCAGTTCGAGGAGACGTTCACGCTGTGCAGCGAGCCGGCGGAACGCGCCGCCTTCATCGGCCTGCTCCTGGCGGCGTGCGCACCGGACAGCCGATTACGGGTGGTCCTGGCGGTCCGGGCGGACTTCTTCGGCCACTGCGCCGACCACCACGGCCTGGCCGTTGCCCTGCGGGAGGCCACCCTGCTGGTCGGGCCGATGAGCCCCGCCGAGCTGCGGGAGGCGATCGTCAAACCGGCCGCCGGCGAGGGCCTGATCGTCGAACGCGCCCTGACCTCACGGATCATCGAGGAGGTCGACGGCGAGCCGGGCGGGCTTCCGCTGCTGTCCCACGCCCTGCTGGAGACCTGGCGCAACCGCAAGGGCAGGGCACTCACGGAGGCCGCCTACGAGGCCGCCGGCGGAGTGCGCGGCGCCATCGCCCGCACCGCGGAGCGCGCCTACACCGGTCTGACACCGGACCAGGCCGTCCTCGCCCGGCGCGTCCTGCTGCGACTGATCGCTCCGGGAGAGGACGGACCGGACACCGGCCGCTCCGCCGACCGCTCCGAGCTGGAGTCCCTGGGAACCACCGCCGGGGACTCCGGGGCCGCGTCGGTACTGGAGGGCCTGGCCCGCGCCCGACTGGTCACCCTGGACGGCGACACCGTCCGCCTCGCCCATGAGGCACTGATCGACTGCTGGCCCCGCCTGAACACGTGGGTCGAGGACGCCCGCGACAGGCTGCGCCGGCACCGACGCCTCACCGAAGCGGCACGGACCTGGGAGGACCTGGGCCGTGACCCCGGAGCGCTCTACCGGGGTGCCCGCCTGACAGCGACCGAGGCGGCCTTCGCGGCCGTCGAGCACCGGGACGACCTCACCCCACTGGAGGTCGAGTTCCTGACCGCCGCTCTCACCGCCCGCGACGAGGAGCACCGGAGCGCGGCGCGCTCCACCCGACGGCTGCGCACCCTGCTGGCCACACTGTCCGCCCTGGTCGTGCTGGTCCTGCTGGCCGGGGTGATCGCGTGGCAGCAGAGTCTGACCGGCGAACGCCGCCGCACGGAGGCCGCCGCACGCCGCGCCGCCGCGGTGGCGGACGGCATGCGCTCCTTGGACCCGGTCACGGCGATGCGGCTGAGTGTCGCCTCGTGGAAGGTCGCCGACCTCCCCGAATCACGGTCCGCGCTGCTCGGCGCCACCGTCCAGCCGGACCAGGACGTCTTCACCGACCCTCCGCCCTCCGACAAGGCTGCCCCGGAGACGCATTTCCTCAGCGGCGACGGCCGCACCCTGGTCAGCGTCGGCTCGGACCAGGTGGTGAAGTGGGACGTCGACACGCACCGGCAGGTGGCCTCGCTCCCCGGCATGGCGAAAATGGCTTATTTCGTGACCGACATGAGTGCTGACGCCCGGGCACTCACGGTCTACAGCCCCGATCAGGTGAATGTCCGGGACCTGCCCACGGAAAGCAGCAGCGAAGTCCCGGCAACACAAAGCGGTTCCGGGTCTCTCCTTCATCCCACCGCCGCCCGGTTCGGTCCGAGTGGGCGGACTCTGCTCCTCTACGGGCTCGACCTCGACCTATCAGAATTCGTGATCCAAGTACGGGATCTCCGTAGCAGCCAGGTGCTGCTCGAACGACGCACCAAACGCAGTGATCACCGCGAGGTCAGCAACGACGAGTTGCGCCGCCTACCGGGCCTCAGAGCGCGACAGATTCTGCGAGAGCAGCGATTCACCCAATACCCCTACCCCGATGCGTCGTTGAACCCCGATGACCGCCTGATGGCGCTCTGCGTTCCCGGAGAGCCGGTTCAGGTGTGGAATCTGCCGGAGCAACGTGAAGTGCCTACCCCCTGGGCTCCCGCCGTCACCGCGGAACAATGTCTGAACCAGGCTGTCCGCTTCACGCCGGACAGCCGCCTGCTGGCAGTCACCGATAGTCGGGGAGTCCGGATCTGGGACATCGCCTCGGGAACAGAACTCCCACGGATCGAGCACGTCGGCATATCAGAGGTGGCATTCAGCGCGGACGGAAGATTCGTGCTGACGTGGGACGGCAAGGAGGTGATTCTGTGGCGCCTTGACACACCATCGGTCTCCGTTTTCAGGTATCCGCTGGCCAACAACGACGTCGGCCAGTTCAGGCTGGACCTGGATGAACACAGGATCCGCTACCTCCAAGGATCGACCGGGGCAGAGGTCCGCACCCTCAACCTCACGAATGTCCTGGACCCGAATTGGGAAGGCGAATCAGCGGCGGCCGCCATGTTCAGCCCCGACGGCAGCACGCTTGCCACGCTGCTGTCGTCCCCGGGCGCAGGAACGTATCGCTTCCGGCTTCGGGATCCGCGCGGCGGAGGACACGTCGTCGACCTGCCCGACATGTCCTGCCCGTCGCACCCCGAAGGTCTTCAGTCTCCCGTCCCGTGCACCTTCCTCATGGCATTCCGTCCCGACGGGCGAGCCTTCGCCTATGGCGTCGTCGACCACACCTCGATCGATTCTCCCCCACCATCACGTGTGTTCATCTGGGACATCTCCGCCGGCCGCACGTCCGCGACCCTTGACCTCTCGGCTCCCGATTCGTTCCCGGGGAGCACCGTCGACGCGATCGCCTTCACACCGGACGGAAAGTCACTCCTGGCATCACGCCAGATACAGATGGATTCGGTGGAGGTCTGGGATCTGTCCCGGCAAACCAGGACGGGCCGGATCGCCCGCATCGGGGGAGACCGACTCACCGTCCGACCGGACGGACGGCTCATCGTCACCTCGCACAATCAAGTCGCCAACCTGGCGTCCGGTCTGGTGATCCCTCGTACGCTCACCCAGAGCATGACCCACGCCGTGGCGTTCAGCCCGGACGGCGCGTACCTGGCCACCGGCGACGAAGCCGGCCGCGTCAGCCTTTGGGACGGCAATGCAGAGCGGAACCTGGGTGTCCTGCCCGGCACCTTCCGTCCCGACACCACAGGGACGCTCCACCCGATCTCCGCACTCGCCTTCTCCCATGACGGCCGTACCCTGGCCGCCTCGGGAACCGACGGCACGGTGCGGATGTGGGACCTCGCATCCCACCAACCACTCGGCCCCGCCCTCCCGGTGCCAGGAGGCGCCGCCCTCTCCCTGGCATTCAGCCCCGACGACCGCACACTGCGCACAGCGACCGAGCACGTGCCCGCGCACGAGACCACCGTCGCCCCCGCCCAGGAAGCCCTCGGCATCTGCGAACGAGCCGGAGGCGGACTGTCACGAGCCGACTGGGAGACCTACCTCCCCGAGGTGCCCTACCGGAAGGTCTGCTGACCCGCAACGGCTCCACCCACCCCGACGAGCGACGGACGGACACCGCGGGACGGCGGGGGTGAGCGACTGGTCGGCGCAGCGGGTGATCCGGTGGTCGCGTACGGCGCACTCGGGGCCGCGGTCGAACGCGACGACGGACGGGAACGGGGTGGGATAGTGGCGGACGTGGGTGATGACGCCGAGGATGCCGGCCGGGACACGGGCATCAACGCGGGCGTCCGGTTCCCAGTACTCCTCGGCGGCCAGGTCCGGTTCGGACGGGGTCGAGGGGGCGGCACGTTGGCCGACTTCTACGCGGGCACTCGACTGCTGGACGGCGACACGTTCTACGTGGCGGCCTGATGGAAGCCCTCTCGATCGAGACCCGGGTGTCACACGGCCAGTTCTGTATCAAGGACCCGGACGTCGATGTCGCCCTCGATGTCTATGCCGGGTTGAACGGCCTCATCCAGACCCGCGGGGGCGAGAACCGCGCGACCATCCTGACCGGCATCTCGACCGGGAAGATCGCGCTCACCTACGCGCCGTGCCAGGCGGAGCCAGCGCTCCACCTCGACGGGTGGGACGACGTGGTCGAGGTCAGCATGACCTTCGCCACCCGGCGGGCCGGCTTCGTCGGGCACGGCTTCCAGGACGACCCGATCACCGACCTCCCGAGCCTGTCCGCCGCCGGTGCGGGCTCCTACCGGCTCCGTGTCCACGCCCGTGGCCGAAACGAGGACCTGGACCTGGACCTGGACCTGGAAGACAACTACGGCGACCTGGTGGAGTTCTACCTGGTGCAGGCATGGCCGAACCCGGTGGTACCGGAGATCAGGTACAAGCTGACCGACCGTCGCGGCGAGTACGTCCGCACAGCCTGACGGCGATGGTGCCTCGGCGGGTGCTCCCCGACCGAGGCACCCCGCTCTCGTTCTGCGGCGGTGTGCGCGGACCGGCTGTCAAGGAGTGAGGACGGCTCCGGCGCCGTGGCGAGATCACGGCATCGAGCCTATGGCCCGAATGCGGAGGTCACCGGACCAGCTCTCGCAACGGACGCTTCCTGATGCGAAGTCCAACTCAAGGCCCATCCGCCCCGTCAGCGGCTCCCAGTCCTCTCGGACTCCGAGCACGACTTCCCCGACACGGCTCGCCAGCGGGATCTCCTCTTCAACGGGTCGCACGTCGATCCGGCCCCAGTCGCCCATGTCGTAGCCCTCGTACGGCTCGGACGCCTCGACCACGAGGCACCAGTCCGTTCCGCTCATGATGTGGGTGGACACCCCCTGGTCATCGATGATCCACAGATCGACAGGGGTGTCGGATTCCCGTCCCTCGTATACGTGCCAGGACGCCACAAGCCGCACCAGCCGACGACCGATCAATGACACGGGATCGATGCCAGGTCCGTGGGCCGGACATACGGGGTTCGAGAGCTCCATCCGGGCACCGTACCGTCGACCTCGCACCGGCTCACCCGCTTTATGCCGCCGACCGGCTCCCGGAACCCGCGGCCCGGCTGGGGACCGGGGTCGTCATGATCGGACGCGAGTGCCGCCCTTCCATGACCTACCGACCGGCCCGACTCGGCATCGCTTGGCTGATGAGTCGACATGTCAGTGGGTGTGGGTGTGGGTGTGGGTGTTTCGTTCCTGCTCCGGGGTTCAGCGACGAAACGCCCGGTCAGAGAGTCATCCCCCTGGCGAGGAGGTCCATGGTCCGGTCGACGAGGTCGTGCAGGTCTTCCTGCTGGCCGCCGCTGACCCACTGCCACAGGGTCTCGTCGACGGCGGCCATCACGGCGACGCAGATGACGCGGACGGGCAGGGAGTCGGCGGGGTGTCCGGCGCGTTCGGCCAGGACGGCGGCGAGCATGTCCGCGTCCCGTGCGGCCTGTTCGGCGGTGCGGCCGCGGATCACGGGGACCTCGCGGACGAGGCGGGTGCGCTGGACGAGTTCGGTGGGGTCGGTGGCGTGGAGGTGGTCCAGGGTGGCGAGGACGGCGTGGCGCAGGGATTCGAGGACCGGTTCGCCGGCGGGGCGGGAACGCAGTCCGGCTTCCAGGAGCGGGTCCTGTTCGTCGGTGAGGACGATGTCCTCCTTGGTGGCGAAGTAGCGGAAGACGGTGCTGGGCGAGACGTCGGCGGCGGCGGCGATCTCCTCGACCCGGGTGGCGTCGTAGCCGTTCTCGGCGAACAGGCGGTAGGCGGCACGGCGGATCGCCTGCCGGGTCCGGGCCTTCTTCCGTTCCCGCAGCCCGGACCGGTCGCCGGTGGTGTCCGTGGCGGGTGTGGGGTTCTCGGGGGTCATCGTTCGGCACTCCTTCGGTCGGGGGCGGTGGTTCCGGTTCGGGGTGCGGGGGTCGGTGCGGGGGCGGGTTCGGGGGTCGGTTCGGGGGCGGGTTCGGGGACGGGCAGGAACCGGAGCACGAGCAGGGCGACGGCCAGTGCGGCAGCCGCGCAGGCCGCCAGGAGGACCCGCGTCCCGTCGGTGAAGGCGCTGTCGGCCGAGGCCGCGAGCCGGCCGGCCGTGAGGCGGTCGGCCACCAGATGGGCGGCGGCGACGGACTGCCGGGCCTCCACGGCCTGGGCGGCGGGGAGGGCGTCGGTGTCCAGCCGGGCCGCGTACACGCTGGTCAGGATGCCACCGAGCACCGCCACTCCGAGGGCGGAGCCACACTGGCGCAGCGTGGTCAGCAGGCCGGAGCCGCTGCCGGCGCGTTCGGTGGGCAGTGCGCCCAGGGCGTAGCCCACGGCGGGCACGATCGCCGTTCCGAGTCCCAGGCCGGCCGGCGCCAGCCACAGCGCCAGGGCCGGGTATCCGCCCGCCTGCCCCACGGCCGTGCCGAGGAGGGTGGCGGCACCCAGGGTGAGCAGCCCGCCTCCGATCACGGCGCGTGCGCCGAAACGGGCGGTGAGCGCGCCGGTCAGCTTGGGGGCGGCCGCCATGGCGGCCATCAGCGGCAGCATCGCCAGTCCGGCGCCCTGGCCGTCGTAGCCGCGGACGTCCTGGAGGTACTGGGGCAGGGCGAACATGAGGGCGGCCAGGACGAACGAGACCAGCGTGGCCGCCGCCGTGCTCCACACGAAGCCCGGCTGCCGCAGCAGGGTCAGGTCCAGCAACGGCCGCTCCTGGCCGCGGCAGCGCCGTACGAGAGCGGTCAGCAGGACGGCCGCGGCCCCGGTCGCGACCAGGACCAGCGGGCTGGCCCAGCCCCGTGCGGGTCCTTCGTTCAGGGCGAGGACCAGGGCGCCCAGTCCCGCGACGGTCAGCGCGGCGCCGGTGGCGTCGAGCCGGGGCGGGGCCGGGTCCCGGCTCTCCGGCAGCAGGAGGACGCAGGCCGCGATGCCCGCGAGCGCCAGCGGCACGTTGACCAGGAAGACCGAGCCCCACCAGAACCGCTCCACCAGCCAGCCGCCCAGCAGCGGGCCGAGCGGGAACCCGAGGGCGGACACCGCCGAGACGACACCGAGGGCCCGGTCGCGCTCCTGCGGGCCGAACAGGGACGGCAGCACGGACAACGCCAGCGGCATGACCAGCGCGGCACCCGCGCCCATCAGCGCACGGGCCGCGACGACCAGCCACACCGTGTGGGCGAAGGCGCCCAGCAGCGAGGCGCCCAGGAAGACCCCCAGGCCGACCACGAGCACGCGCCGCCGTCCGAAGCGGTCACCCAGCAGCCCGCCCGGAAGCATCAGGGCCGCGAGCACCACCAGGTAGCCGTTCACCATCCACTGCAACTGCCCGCCCGTGGCACCCAGCTCCGCCGAGATCGACGGCAGCGCCACGTTCAGGACCGTCGTGTCCAGGCCGAGCAGCAGATTGCAGGCCACCAGGGCCGCCAGTGCCCACCAGCGCCGCGAACGGGACAGCGCCGACGAAGGGCACGCCATGCCAACCTCCAGGAGAACCGAACCATGAATCTGACACCAGACTCCCATATGAGAGTCGACTGTCAAAATATCGGGCTTCCTGGACCCCCGCAGTACCCCACCCGCCCGCGTCGTGGGGCGCCGGCGCGAACGGTCTGCGATCGCTTCCCCGCGGCGGCCTGACTCCCCCATCAGCCACCACCGTCTGGAGTGGAGCCGGTACGCCTCGTTCTCCGCGAGGTATTCGGGGCCGCGGTCTTCCGTGAGCCCGATCGCCTTGCCGTGCCGGCCCTGGTCGGCCAGGAGTATCAGGGCCGACTGGAGGAGGTTGCTGTCGTGGAGGTCGTCGAACGTGTGCTCCGCCGCCTTGATCCCCTCGTCGAACCTGCCCTGGCCGATGAGCAGTTCCATCAGCATGTTCTCGCGCCGACCCGGATGCCCGGCCGCGATGGGACCGCGCAGGACGGGCCGTAAAGGACCTGGGATCGAACACACCGTCTGCCGACAGCTCCACACCCAGGGCGCGGTCCTCACTGTGCTGCTCATCGGCCCGCATCTCCGACGCCACCCCGGGAGGGTTGGCGCGCTGTCCGGCGGACAAAGAGCTCGCCGGAATGTGGCGTTAGCGCCCGAACGCATGCGATTTGACGAGAGTGAAAGTGATCAAAATGTTTCACCGGGTGAATATCCCATTGCGAGCGCACTCGAACGATGGAACCGCGATGCCTGGTCGTTAGCTTGATCTTGTTCGCCCGAGAACCGGGTGACATTTCACAGAGAATGGAGAGAGCCTCATGCCCGTGGCACTCGTGGATACCGCGCAGCAACTTGTCGGCTCCGTAGCCGGCCAGGACAGCCACCCGGCGCACCGGGAGGTCGTGGTGCCGTCCTACATCCCGACCATCGAAGAGACGATCAAGGCGAGTGGTGCCCACTGCCAGGGAACCTGCGCGAGCGTCGTCGCGGATTCCAACTGCTTCTGATCCGGGCCTTCCGACCCGGCCGGCGAGTGCGGTGCCGACTTCGGCGCCGGAGTCACGACCGGGATCGGTGAAGTCCTCGTTCGAAAGGCCCATCGGGTGCGCCTGAAGCGTGCTGACCTGCGCGTCCCCGATGCTCAAGCCGACCTGTACCTGGTCGGCTTGGGCATCGGGGGCTTCGACCGCCGGAGTGTCGAAGCCGATCAGATCCTGCGTGACTCCCGCAGGATCCTCCATCTCACCGCCTACGACTCCGACTTGCGGCTGCGCTACGACGGTGAGGTGACCGACCTGGAGGAGGTCTACGCCGCCGATCCCAATCCGGGCCAGGTCTACCACGCGATGGCCGCCCGGGTGCTGGAGGCCGCTGCCGAGGGGCGCGGTCACGGGCCGGTCAGCTTTCTGACCTATGGTCATCCTCTCTTCCTGGTCGACACCGGCTGGCTGTTGCAGGAGGCGGCCCAGCGCCACGGACTGACGGTCAAGGCCTTGCCCGCGACGTCCTTCCTGGACACCTTGCTGATCGATGTGGGAGCCCGCTTCGACTACGCCGTCCAGGTGTACGACGCCAACGCCTTCTACCTGCACTCGGTCGCGCCGGACACCCGTTTCCCTCTCGTCCTCTCCCAGTTCGGTTCCTTCGGCACCGACCGGCTCCGCGACCGCGAGGACCTGTACGGTCGGCTGTCGCCGCTCACGGCACGGCTTCGCGATCTGTACCCGGCGGATCGTGCGGTTGCCGCCGTGCTGTCGGCCTGGCGCTCCGACATGGCTCCGCAGATCAGCCACGCCACCGTCGGTGAGCTCGACAGCCTGGTGTCCAGCAGCCACAGCGGGATGACGCTGTACATCGGGGGGAGCGAGCCGTGGACGTTGCCCCGCACGCACTGGAACGACTGAGCCGGCTGCGGCTGGACTTCTGGGGAACGACGGTCGACGCACTGCTGCAGAGTTCTGCGGACCTGGCTCATTTCAGTTACTACTTCCAGGATCACCGGCGCACGGAAACGTCTGGTCCCGCAGATTTCGAGATCGCTTTCACGGCGGAATCGGAGGCCTTTACGGACGGTTCCACGGATACCCTGAGAAGCATATTTCTACGCACTCCGGAACTCGACTGGTCCTGTTACGAGAAATACCGCGGGGCGGCGAGAAAGCCGAGCCCGCTCCCACCGTTCTCGTTCCCGCCGTTGAGCGGCATGGTCCGCACCGTGCACGCCAGTGCGGCAAGTGCGCCGTGGGCTCCGGGCCAGGCGGTGCTGCTGCACGGGCCGTCCCTGGCCGGCAAATCGGTGCTGCTGCTGGAACTGCTCCGGGCCGGCTGGGGCTTCGTCAGCGACGACACCGTGCCGATCGAGCGGGAACGGCGACTGCTCTCCTACCGCCGGCCCATCGGAGTGCGGGAGCGCACGCTGGACGTCCACCCGTGGTTGCGTCCCTTCCTGGCCGAGGCGCCCTCCTTTCGGACACCGACCGGAACCACCTGGGCGGTGCACCCCGCCGCCCTGCCGGTTCGACGGGCTCCGGAGCGGACCGAATGGGCCTGGACCGTCGTGCTCAGCCCCGCGGCCGAGTTCGAACTCCAGCGCATCGGCGAGCACAGCTGGCGGCTCGCCTTCGACCCGGCCCGCCACGCCCGACAGGCCGTGGCGGAGCTCTCCACCACCCTGACCGCAAGCACCGGGACCTGAGACATGGATCTTCCCTTGACGGACCTCTACTTCGACTTCTACGACGTGATCACCCGGCTGCGCTGCCACTCCGCCGATACCGCCGAGGCACTGTTCTACTTCGGTGGACAGCGAGTCGAACCCGCTGCGCCGGAGCGGACCGAGGTCGTGGTGACACTGAGCTGCCCGGAATGGCCCGAGCGCGGATTCTTCACCAGCCTGCTGCGGAAGGACGGCCTGACCAAGCGGATCGAGGTGGACCGAAGGACCGAGGACGGCTGGCGCCGTGAAGTCGACCACACGTTCACCGACTGGTCCGAACTCCCCTCCCCGCTCCCGCCGTTCCGGTACTCGCGCCTCTGGGAACGCCTGGCCGTCGGCCCGGGCACCTGTCTGGAACTGGCTGACGGCACCGGGGTGCTGCTGACCGGGGACAACTACATCGGCAAGACCTCGGCCGCACTCGTGCTCTGTTCACGGGGTGCCCGACTGGTCAGCGACAGCCTCGCCGTGCTCGACGTGGACAGCGGCAGTTTCCTGCGCCACGACAGCCCGCTGGGCTTCCGCCGCGAGGGACGGCGCCACCATCTGGCCCGGATCCTGGACGGCGAGCACCGCGAGACGGTCTCCCCGGACACCGGTCTGGTGCTGCTGGCCCGCGCCGCACAGTTCCTCGGGCGGCCCAACCTCGGCCGGACCGACGTAAAGCATCTGGTACGGCTGGTCCCGTCGGAACAGGCCTCGACGGGGCCGACCGATCAGCGGACCGACCCCGCTGTCTGGTTCTCCGGAGCGAGCCGCCGCCGGATCTCCGAGCAACTGCCCGAGCGCACACTCGTCGTGGGCATACCCGACGGAGCCGGGCCGGAACAGGTCGCCGACCTGATCGAGGCACGGCTCGCGGCCACCGAAGCACTGGACCCGGCGTGCTGAGCGTGGACCGGGTCTCCAAGCAGTACCCGGGCAATCCCACACCGGCCCTGGAGAAGGCCTCACTGGACCTCGAAGCCGGCGAACTGGTCGCACTCATCGGCCACAACGGAGCAGGGAAGTCAACGCTCTTCGACATCGTCGCCGGCCTGCGCCGGCCCGACTCGGGAACCGTGCGCCGGGACGTCCCGGCCGCCGAGTTCGGCTGGTGCCCGCAACGCGAAGTGATCGACTGGTCCTTGACGGTCAGTCAGAACATCGAGCTCGGTGTGGCACTCCGTCGCGGCACCTTGCGCGGCGTACGACGAGCGGCAAGCGAGATCGCCGAGATCCTGAACCTGGGGCCGGTACTGCACCGCCAGGCGCAGACCCTGTCCGGCGGCGAGCTCAGGCGCTGCCAGATCGCCCGGGCCATCGCCGGACGCCCGCGCCTCATGCTGCTCGACGAGCCCACCACCGGTCTCGACCCCGACGCCGTGCGACAGGTCTTCGACTACCTCCAGGACAGTGCCCGGGCCGGCGGAGCCGTGCTCGTGAGCACCCACGAGACCTCGCGGTTCTCCGGCTACTGCACCCGGGTGGTCGCCATTCACCGCGGTCGGGTCCTCGCAGACCGGCCCACCGCCGCCTTCCTGCGCGCCGCACCGGGATCCGAGGACCTGTGGACCGCCTACCAGGCGCTGACCGAGACGGAGACCTCATGACCCGCGCCCGCCCACTGATCGCGGTGCGGTTCCATCTCGCCTCACTGTGGAACTGGCGCCAGGTCTACTACGGCCGCATCATCGAACCGGTCGCCTACCTACTCTTCCTGGCCGCAGGCGTCAGCGGCGCGGTAGGCGCTTCGGGTAGCGGCACGGCCCACCACTACCTGGCATTCGTTCTGCCTGGCATGCTGGCCATGCTGGCCTTCCGATCGGGTACCGCCGCCGTCTCGGACGTGTCGAACGACCGCAAATGGGGAGTCTTCGCCTTCTACCGGATGTACGGCGGCGGCACCACGGGCTACCTACTGAGCGTGCTGATCGTGCTCGGCGGCGTCTTCCTGCTCCAACTGTTGGTGGTGATCGGCCTTGCCGCACCGCTCGGTGCGCTGTCGGACCTGTCCGGCCGAGGACTCCTGTTCACCGTGGCAGGCTCGCTGCTTGTGGATGCCGGCTGGGTGCTGGCCGGAGCCGCCGTGGCTGCCTGGGTCCAGTCGTACGCAACGCGGGACTTCGTGTTGACCCTGACCGCCCTTCCGGTGGTACTGGCCGCACCACTGTTCTACCCGCTCGACACTGCACCCGGCTATCTGCGTTTCGTGGCCCGGCTGGACCCGCTCACGTACCAGGTCGACTGGCTGCGCTCGACCTGGGCGGGCTCCGCCGCGGACCTGCTCTGGGCCGCGCTCTGGACAGTGGGTACCGGGGTCCTGGCCGTGCTCGCCCTTCGCGCAGCCGACCACCTGACGACCGAGCGCTGAGACCCCCTGCCCCACGAAACCGAAACGGTCCGTCGATGAAGATCTCCGTACTCGACCTGTGCCCGGTCTTCGAGCGCCAGGGCCCGGCCGCTGCCCTCCGGGCCTCCATCGAACTGGCCGGGAAGGCCGAGGAGTTCGGTGCGGCCAGATACCTGGTGGCCGAGCACCACGCCAACCCGGCCTCTGCGGCCACCGCCCCCGAAGTGCTGATCTCAGCGATCGCCAACGAGACCTCCACACTGCGAGTCGGTGCCGGCGGCATCATGCTGCCCAACCACGCGCCCTTCCGGATCGCCGAGAGCTTCCGTGCACTGGCTCGCCTCCACGGGCCACGGATCGAACTCGGCGTCGTGCGTGCGCTGGCCGGTCGGCCGACGCTCAGCCTGGCGCTGCGCGGCACCACACCGTCAGCCGAACCGGAGCGGTTCCGCCGTCAGATCGCCGAACTCGTCGGCCACCTCGACGACTTGTCCGCCGCCGCCGAGGCCCCGATCCCGGTCCGCGTCCTGGGATCGAGCCAGCCAGTGGCGCAGCTGGCAGCCGAACTGGGGCTGCCCTACGGTTTCGCCGGACACCTGAGCCTGCGCGGGGCACGACAGGCGGCCGATACCTACCACCGGCACTACCGGCCTTCACCCGGACACCCCGAACCCGACCTGCTGCTCAGCCTCGGGGTCTACCTGGCCGACGACCCGGGCCGGGCCGCCGCATTGGCCCGCGTCCCGGCCACCGCGCTCCTGCGCGCCCGGCAGGGACGCCCCTCGCCCCTGCCCACAGTGCCGCAGGCCGCCGAGATGCAACCGACCGGGCCGGAGCAGGAACTGCTGCGCCGCCGGCTCACGGACTGGCTGGTCGGCGACCAGCAGACCGCGGCGGCGGTCACCACGCACCTCGCACCCGCGGGCGCCCGGCCGGGTGCGGCCGGGGCTGGCGGGCGGGGTAGGGGGTGCGTGGCCACGGTGGCGCTCCGCTCTCTCGTCGGCGGTGACTGTTGCGCGGACCCGACGGGGGGCGGGCCCGCGCAGCAGTCCCGGCTCGCCCGCCGGGGACCGGGTGTCCGGTCCGTCACGGCGGGCGACGGATCGACGGTAGGGAGTGCGCGGCCGGGCCCTCAACGAGGTTGCGCCATCTTGCGCGAAGTCACCCGAGAGTGGCGATCGCCGCCGTGATCAACTGACGGGCGCCGGCCCCGTGGACGGCGATGGATGCCAGGTCGGTGAAGGTCCGTACGTAGTCGGCGATCTCGCGTGGCTGGGTGATCCGCAGGTAGCCGGAGGTCAGCTCGACGGCCACCTCGGCCTCGTCGAACATGTAGAAGTCCTCGACCGGCAGGTGCGGGCGGTCGGGCCCGGTGGGGATGACCCCGACGCTGACGAACGGGCTGGAGGAGACGGCGAGCAGGTGGCCGAGCTGGGCCGCCATCGTCTCGGGGTCGCACACCGCGGCGCGCAGCACCCACTCCTCGATGAGCAGGCCGAAGCGGTGCCGGCCGGAGAACAGCATCCGCTGGCGTTCCAGTCGGGCCTCCACCGCGTCGGCGACGTCGTCGACCTCGACACGGGCGCGTTGGATCGAGCGCAGGACGGCGGTGGTGTACTCGGGGGTCTGCACCATGCCGGGCAGGACGCGGCTGGCGTAGACGCGGAAGTGGCCGGTTCGCCGGTAGAGGGCGGCCACGGACTCCTGGGCGGCGCGCAGCCCGGCGCGTTCCATGCGGCGCCACTCGGTGTACATGGAGTCGACCGCGCGGGCGGCGGCGATCAGGTCGGGGACCTGGTCGACGGCGGCACAGGCGGTGCACCAGGCGCGCAGGTCGTCCTCGGAGGGGACGGACTTGCCGCTCTGGATCCGGGAGGTCTTCGCCGGGTGCCACCCGCAGCGCGCGGAGAGTTCGTCGCCGGTCAGGCCTGCGTCCTTGCGCAGGCCGACCAGGCGGGCGGCGAGGGCTTTGCGTGCCTCGATGACGCTGGACGACGGGGACGACGGGGACGACGACATGGTGCTGGCTGCCCGGGCGGGTGTCGGTGGAAGGGGGGCGGATCAGACGGGGTACCGGGCGTGCGGGATCGCGCGGTCCCAGACCGCCTCGAAGGCGCTTGTCACCATCTTCACGACGGCCGGGTCCTCTGTGGTCTCGTGGCCGGCCCACTCGCCGTCACCGGTGAACCAGTGGAACAGGACCAGGCGCTCGTCGACCAGCCACAGGTCGTTGCCCGGCAGGGCGAGGTCGGAGGCCTTCGAGCGGGGCAGCCAGCGGACCTGCTCGCCGAGCGCGACGTTGTGCCGCTCGGTGATCGCGTGCTCCCACCGGATGTAGGCGGTCACCGGTTCCGAGACGATCCGGGCCCGGCGCATCACCACCCCGCGGCCGACGGTCTCCCGCACCAGGGCGGCCCAGGCCCTGTACTCCTCCGGCAGGTCGTACGCCTCGGGCCGCTCCACCGGAAGACCGGCGCGCCAGTCGGCGAAGACGGGGTCATCCATGTAGGAGTCGCGCATCTCCAGGTGGCAGGCGGAGCGCTCAGCGCTCCTCAACAGGGCGCCAAAGTCCGGCACGCTCGGCTTCATCGCACACCTTTCGCAGGAACGGGATCATCCGGACCGGGATGCGGACGACGCCCTCGTGGTCCGGGACGCCGGTGGCGTGGCCCTCCACCCACTCGGTCTCGCTGATCACGCGGTACATCTCCATGTCGGGCAGCCAGCCCTGGATGACGATCTCCGCCTTCTCGTCCTCCAACCACACGGTCGGAGAACCACCGTTAGGCGTGTCCGGGTCGATGCCCCTGAACCGTAGTGCCATGACCGCTCCTTGTGCCAAGCCGGTTGCGGATCCTTGCACCTCCACCGTTCCGCTGGACTGAAGAGCCGTCAAGGGCGCGCGGGCGCAGCCGGTCGGCGCGGGGGGCCGAGGTGGGCTCGGGGGCCGAGGTGGGCACGGGGGGCCGAGGTGGGCACGGGGGGCCGAGGTGAGCTCGAGGGTGACTGCCGCCTCGGGCTCGGTGCCCTGTCAGGCGGTGCGGATCTTCCCGTAGGCGATCAGGCGGGCGGTGAAGCCAGGCCAGTCCCTGGTGGTGCAGGCGGGCGGCGTGGGGTACGCAGCGTGCCGGGGCTCAGGCCTGCTCACGACCGGGCCTGTGCCCCGGTCGCGCCTGCGTGCTTCATGGCCGTGACCGTCGCCTCGTGGACGGCCAGGGCCGCCGGCCGGTCCGGGGCCGGGACGGGGTTGTTCTCCACCGTGCACCACTCGTCGGTGCCGGCGGTAGTAGGTGGAGGCGGGAATGCGCACTTCCCGGACGCTGATCGCCGCCGAGGGCATGGCCCTGTCCTGGGCGGGCAGTTCGCCGCCGGCGTCACCGTGACGACCGCGCAGGCCGGCACCAGCGGGCACCGGCCTGAACCACGGCACCAGCCGGCCGTGCCGCGCCGGGCAGCCGACTACACCGCGCCGGTCCCACCTGACACTCACGCCCCGCCCGGCACCCGCTCCTGACAGGACACCACCCGGCGCGGCACCACCGGGAATACCCAGCCGCCACAGCCACACGACCGGCTGACCCGAATCGAGACGATTCTCGCGGATGAACACGGCGCCCGGGCCGCCGAGCAGACCGAGCCGGCCTCCCGGATCCTCATAAGCGCCGTGGACCGACAGCTCGTGGTCGAGGATCCGTCCGGCGACGAACCGCTGGTCCAGGCAGTGATCCGATCCTGCCGAGCCGGTGGGCTCGATCTCGGCTACCGGCCAAGGGGCCGGCACCGCATGGTTGTAAGGGCCCTGCGGGTGCGCACGGTGTGTGAGTCCGCGAGGAGACGACCACGCATGCCGCGTCGCACCATCAGGCGCCATTCCCGACGCCTCCATCCTCCTCGTCTGCCTGTCGCCCAGCGACCGGCACGGGGTACGGGGTACGGGCACGAATTGACCTGGACCGAAAGGTGATTCATGCACAACCGATTCTCAACCGCACTTGCTGTCTTGGCCGTTGCCGTCTCGTGGGGGGTGGCGTCCGCCGGCCCCTCCTCGGCATCGCCGGTGCCGACCGTGAAGACCGCACCCGCGGTCAGCCTTCCGGACACCGTCGCCTCGAAGCTGAAGGACGCGGTGCAAAAGCACCAGAGCACTGTCCGTTCGACGGTGGCAGCCTCGTCGGTGTGCTACGTGGCACACGTCCGCAACCTCGGCTGGCAGGATCCGGTCTGCAACGGGGCGGTGGCGGGCACCATCGGGCAGAACGCGCCTATCGAAGCCGTCGCCATCCAGACCGCGGGCACCGGCGGCGCATGCATCAACGCACATGTCCAGAACCTCGGGTGGCTCGGCAAGGTGTGCATTCTCGACGGAGAGTCCCGGGCCGTCGGCACCACGGGGATGGCTCTGAGCCTGGAAGCCTTCGATGTGGACCTCGGGCACACGCGCTACGCGAACACCGGCGGCCAGGCGCATGTGCAGAACAGCGGCTGGCTGCCCGCGGAGTACGGGGACTGGGTGCGCCTGGGCACCACCGGGCAGAACCTCGCGCTCGAAGCGATCAGGATCTGGGCATGACGAGCTGAGCGTGCGCCGAAGGCGGGGCTCCTTCCAACGACCCCGCCTTCGGCTCGCCTGCGCACTCGGGACCGCCAGTGAGTGCCGGGAAGGGCCCGGCTTCGGGGCGGGCGGCGAGCTGTGCCGTTGTTCATCCTTGACCTACGCCCCGGTCTGCCGCCGGCTCCGGCCCCGGAACGCCAGCGAGGCGGCAGGCGGGCGGAGCGACCCAAGCGACCGGCGACCGGCGACCGGCGACCGGCGACCGGCGACCGGCGACCCGGGACGGCGGGGCAGGGCGGCAGCGACGGGCGGGACGGCTTGTGGCGAGTCGAGTCGGGAGCCACGATCGGGTACCTGCGCGGTCCAGGCGGAGTCCCCGGCAGGAACTCACTCGTATGGCTGCGCCTCGGTGCGTCCCGACGTACCCGGAGACCTGGTTCTCCATGATCGGACCTCATGGTGTGTGGGCGGGCCGGGCCGGGTGGTGTCGGTCAACGCGGGTCTCCTGACGGTCGGTCGTCGGGCCAGGCATGCGGTCCAAGGCGGGCCGCCACCAGGTGGTGGCGGCCCCGCGGTCGGCCAACCCACAATGGCGGCAGCGCGGTGGCGGAGCGCCTCCAGGAGGGCGGTCTGCCGGTCGGTCAGCTTGCCGTCGGTGCGGGCCCTGTCCTGCTTGCGCAGCCGGGTGCCGGGGCGGAAGGCCGGTCGGAATCAGGCTTTCGGGTTCGGACGGTTCCGACGTGATGACGCTCACCGGCAGACGTTTTCCGTGGTTGCGTCGGAGAGGAGCCTGGGCCATTGGTTGGTCCGGCTCAGTTCGCAGACGCGGTCGGCGGTTCGGTCCGCGTCCGTGGCCCACAGTCGCACTCCGTCCGCGCCGGCGGTGAGGAGCGTGCTCTGGTCTGGCCTGAAGGCGGACGTATGCACGGCTCTGGTGTGACCGACGAGTCGTGCTGTGATCTGACGTGATGCCACATCCCACAGACACACCGTGCCGCTGGCGTCCGTGGTGGCCAGCGTGCGGCCGTCGGAACTGAAGGCGGTGGAGTAGACGGTGTTGGTGTGGCCGGTGAGGGAGGCGAGCGTCCGGCGCTGCGCCACGTCCCACAGGCGTACGGTGATGCCGCCGCTGCCGGTGGCCAGGGTGTGGCCGTCGGGGGAGTAGGCCAGGGAGGTGATGGAGCCGGTGTCTTCGGTCAGTACGGCGAGGGTGTGGCGTGAGGCCAGGTCCCACAGTCGCACCGTCCGGTCGTATCCGGCGGTGGCCAGCGTGCGGCCGTCCGGGGAGAAGACAGCCTTGGAGACCGGGTCGGTATGCCCGATGAGGACTGCTTTCGTATGGTAGTGCGCCAGATCCCACAGTCGCACGGTCATGTCGTAGCTGCTGGTGGCCAGGGTGCGGCCGTCCGGGGAGAATGCGACGCTCGAGACGTGGTCGGTGTGGCCTTCGAGCGTGGCCACCGGACCGCCCGACGCGGTTTCCCACAGCCGCACCGTGTTGTCGGAGCTTGCGGTGGCCAGCAGTTGGCCGTCCGGGGAGAACGCCAGGTGCAGGATGCCCTGGCTGTGTGCCGCGAAGGTCACGAGGGGTCGGGGAGCGGTAGTGGTCCACAAGGTGACGGAGCCGTCGGCATGGCCGATGGCGAGTGTCCGGCCGTCGGGAGCGTAGGCGGCTGTGGTCGTTACGGTCGTGACATCGTTCGTTCCGCTGAAGGTGGCAGTGGTCTGGCGGGTCTTGAGGTCCCACGTGTGGACCGTGTGATCGGTGGCGGTGGTGGCCAGCTCGTTGCCGTCAGGAGAGAGCGCCAGAGCGGGGGCGGAAACGTTGGTTTCGTGGACGGTGGCGGTCAGCCGGCGCTCGGTCACGTTCCAGAGGGCGACCGTGTTGTCCTGGCCGATCGTTGTCAGGGTGCGGCCGTCGGGGGTGAACGCGGCCTGGCTCACTTCCTGCGTATGCCCGTTGAGGCCAGTCGTGGAGTTGCGTGATGCCAGGTCCCACAGCCGTACCGTGTGGTCGGCGCTGCCGGTGGCCAGAGTACGGCCGTCAGGGCTGAGGACGACCGTGCTGACGGCGCCGGTGTGGCCTGTGAGGGTGGCGAGCACGCGGTGGGCGGCAGTGTCCCACAGTTTCACGGTGCGGTCGGCACTGCCTGTGGCCAGGGTGCGTCCGTCGGGCGAGAACGCCACGGCTCGTACGGGATCGGTGTGACCGGTGAGCGTCGTAAGGGTACGCCGGGACGCCACTTCCCACAGTCGGGCGGTCTGGTCGGCGCTGCCGGTGGCCAGGGTACGTCCGTCGGGCGAGAACGCCGCGGACATGATGAAGCCGGTATGGCCGGTGAGGATGTCCGTCGTGTGACCGGAGGCGACGTCCCAGAGCCGTACGGTGCGGTCGTTGCTGCCGGTGGCCAGAGTACGGCCGTCAGGGCTGAACACGACTGTGCTGACGATGTCGGTGTGGCCGGTGAGGGTGGCGAGCATCCGATGGGTGGTGGTGTCCCACAGTTTCACGGTGCGGTCGGCGCTGCCCGTGGCCAGGGTACGTCCGTCAGGCGCGTACGCCACCGCCGTCACGGCGTTGGTGTGACCGGTGAACTGGTTGGAGAAGTAGGCGCTGTAGGCACTCAGCAGGCTGCCGCGGGCCTCGGTGGTGTGGGCCGTCCGATAACTCTCCAGCGCGACCAGCGCCGCAGCCTCGGGCTGCCGGTCGAGGAGCTGCCGGGACTGGGCGGCCTGTCCGTGAGAGACCGCGATGCGGCGCTGCGCGTCGGACTGCGCCCGCTGCACGAACGCGGTCACCGCCAGCACCAGGGAGAGCACGGTCAGGACGGCCAGCGCGACGACCGTCCGGCGCCGGCGACGGCCACGCTGGTCGTCCGCTGCGGTACTGGCGTGCAGGAAGGCGGACTCCAGCCGATTGAGCACGGCGTCGCCGGTGCGGGACCAGCCCCGGGCGGTGGCGAGTTGCGCTCCCCGGTACAACGTGCCCGGGTCGCGGTGGAGTTCGTGCCAGGTCAGGGCGGCCTGGGTGAGCCGCCGGTGGGTACGCAGGGCCTCGCGGTCGACGTCGAGCCAGTGGCGCAGCCGGGGCCAGGCGCGGATGACCGCTTCGTGGGCGACGTCGACGGTTCCGTCGGCCAGGACGATCAGGCGGGCGTCGATGATTGCGGCGTCGGCCAGGCCGTCGAGTTCCTCGCGGGCGAGGCGGCGGCGGGTGTCCTCGGTTCCCTCACCGGGGGCGGTGAGCCGGAGGAACAGCATCCGCATGGCTTCCTGGTGGCCTGGTGGGAGAGCGGCGTACATGGCCTCGGCGGTCTGCGTGATGGCTCCCCGCATGCCGCCGGTGGCCCGGTAGTCGGCTAGTAGTGCTTTGTTAGGTCGGGGCTGGTCTTGGTCTGGGCAGTGCTTGCTGGCAGGTCGGGCATGTGCCGTTCCAGGTGGCCAGGAGGTGTTG